>JAJDYL010000100.1 GCA_022825195.1 Alphaproteobacteria bacterium | reverse complement strand
TGTCATGTCCGACCGTTCGGCGGTGTTGTAGGCGTGGAGCATTTCTTCCCAGCCGACGATGAAGAAGAAGATCATGCCGGGGAAGAAGGCGACGATGTAGAGCGTCGTGTCGATGATGCCGCGGGTGCGGAACGACCAGTTGTTGTAGAAGATGTCGGTGCGGACATGGCCGCCCTTGAGCAGGGTGTAGCCGGCGCCCAGCATGAAGAAGGCGCCGTAAGTCATGAAGGTGAGTTCGAACGCCCAGTCGGTCGGCGCATTGAACACATAGCGCGAGATCACCTCGTGGCAGACGACATACAGCAGCGGCAGCGCCAGGAACGCGAGGATCCAGCCCCCGATCCAGTCGGACACGCCATCGACGAAGCCGACGATGCGTCGCATCCACTTCTCAACCGTTTCGTTCATCGCAGCCTCGTTCCCTCTCGAATTGGCGGAACCCGCGCCGTCTGCTCCGGTGCCGGCCGTCACATCAGGAATACGCCCTTGCCGGTCGTCTGGGTGTCGAAAAGCTTGTAAGCGTCCACGGCCTGGTCGAGCGCGAACTCATGCGTGAACAGCGCGTCCACATCGATCCCGCGCTCGGCGACGAACCGCGCGCATTCCGCCTGGCCGTTCTTGGAGAAGGTCCATGAGCCGACCACCGTCACCTGGCGGCGAAGCATGTCGTTCGAGACATCGATGGTGACGTCGCCGCCTTCGCCGACGAAGCACGCCGTGCCCCAGCTTCTCACGCAGCGCACGGCATCGCGGCGCGCCTCCGGGCTGGACGAGCAGTCCAGCGATTTCTGCGCGCCCTCGCCGTCGGTCAGGTCGCGGATGGCCTGGACGACATCGTTGGAGCGCGGGTCGACCACCTCGTCGGCGCCGAACTTCAGCGCGAGGTCGCGCCGCTCCTCGCCGATGTCGAGCGCGATCACGCGCGCCCCCATCGCCTTGGCCAGCTGCGTGGCGCTCAGGCCCACGGGCCCCTGGCCGAAAATCGCAATCGTTTCGTCGCCTGCCAGCGCGAGCCGCTTGAGCGCGCCGTAGGCGGTCCCGGTGCCGCAGGAAATCGCGGCGCCGGTCTTGTAGGAAAGCTCGTCCGGCAGCTTCACAAGCGTGTGGGCCGGCACCTTCATGTAGGCGGCATGCGCGCCGTGCCCGGTCGCGCCGAACACGGTAGTGCCCTCAAGGCACATTTGCGACCAGCCCTGCCGGCAATGCTTGCACACGCCGCAGCCGTCATAATGGTGGTCCATGACGCGGTCGCCGACTTTGGCGAGCGCTTCCGGCACGCCGCCGCCGACGGCCGCCACGACGCCGCAGGGCTCGTGCCCGGCGATCACCGGACCGCCCGGACCGCCCAGGCCGAGCGCCGCCGCTCCGCCTTTGGCCCGGTACATCTTGAGGTCGCTGCCGCACATGCCCGACGCCCTGACCCCGATCACCGCGCCACCGGGGCCGGGAACGGGAACGGGGAACTCCATGAATTCGAGCTGGCGGTCCCCGCGAAACACCCCGGCCTTCATGGGCCTGCCTCCATGCGGGATCTTCTACGTGCCCGGGACGCGCAGGACGAGACCGCCCGCCTCCCGCATGGAACGGGAGGCAGGCAGCCCGTCAGGCCGTCGCCGTTACTTCTTCCAGTAGTAATCCGCCAGCCAGTCGTAATCGACCTGCGAGAACTGCCGTGCAGGCACGATCTCCTCGGCATAGACGCGCTGGGATTCGATCACTTCGGCGAAGAAGGGATTCTCCGCGATCGCCTGGTCGCGGATTTCCTCCCAGGCCTTCATCTGGCCGTCGAGGATGCTGTCCGGGGTCTTGTGGAACTGGACGCCGGCCTCCTTCAGCTTCTTGATCGCAATGGCGTTGAGCCTGTGCGTCTGGATGACCTGCCAGAGCGTCGCCTCCCAGCTCACCGACTTCATGATCTCCTGGATGTCCTTCGGCAGCGAACGCCACACCTCACCGTTGATGATGAGTTCGAGCAGGGTCGCCGGCTCATGCGCGGACGGCAGGTAGTAGTGCTTCAGGATCTGGTAGAAGCCCATGTCGATATCGGCAGCCGGACCCGCCCATTCGGCGCAGTCGATGATGCCGCGCTCGACGGCGGGCAGGATTTCGCCGCCCGACATGTTGACGGTCTTCATGCCCGACTTCGACATCACTTCGCCCGTGATGCCTGTGGCCCGGCACTTGATCGTGGCGAGGTCCTCCCAGCTCGTCACCTCGCGGTTGAACCAGCCCAGCGGCTGGTTGCCCACCGGCGAGATCGGGAAGACGACGACATCGCGGTCGAGGATTTCCGTGAAGAGCCGGTTGTGCAGCTCCAGGCCGCCGCCGTCATAGACCCAGCCCCAATAATCGACCCAGTCGAAGCCCCACGGGCCGCCCGGCGCCGGGCCGAACAGCGCCGCGGCGCGGTTCTTGCCGACATAGTAGGCCGATGCCGAGAATCCGCCGTCCAGCACCTTGCGGGCCGTGGCGTCCAGAAGCTCGAACGAAGGCACGATCGCGCCGCCCGGCTGCACGATGATCTCGACGCGCCCGTTCGACAATGCGTTCACGCGTTCTGCGAAATACAGGAAGCTGTTGTGGGTATAGAACGAAGACGGGAACGCCGTCTGGAATTGCAGCTTGAATTCCTGCGCCGACGCATCGCGCACCGGCATGGTCGCGACCATCGCGCCGGCAAACAGGGCCGCGCTCCAGACCGCAAGTCGTTTCAAACTCGTCATCGAAAGTCCTCCTCACTCCTCGCTTGGGCGCTGCGGCCGCCGCAGGTTGGAAGGTGCTGCGAGCGTGCTCGCGAGCGCCGCGAAGGGGGGAGCCTGCGTCCGTACGGCACAACCGTCAAGTGACGAATCATCCTCCGATTCCCTTGCCCGGTCCCTTTGCCGGGAACGGGTCCTGCTCTGCATCCGTCAGGGTTTCGGCGCGCTCGTCGAACCGTCGCAATTGGCGATCGATCCAGTAGTTGGCGAGGAAGCGGTTGCGCCGGACCAGCCAGTGATATCTGCGGTGCATCCAGCCTTCCACAATCATCAGCTTCCATTCGTCCGCCCCCAGGCGCATGGCGACGATATTGTGGGGTCCGGTATCCCGGATCAGCAGGCGCTGGTCCCGCAGCCACGCCTTCAGCTCGCCTATCGCGTCCGCCAGCCCGGGCGTCACGCTGCGCGTCCGGATCAATTCCGCGAGATTCCTCGAGATTTGCCCGTCCGCATCCCGGCACATTCTCGAAACGACACCGAGGCCCAGATCGGTTTCCACGACGCCCTTTATCGCCGGGATGCGGTCGAGTGCCGCCGCCAGCCCGCGCTTCTGCATCAACGCGTAACTTTCGACGTCCTGCCGCTGCTCCGCATGGCCGATCCGGTCGTCTCCGTCCAGCGGGACCTTGACGCACAGGCCGGCGTCGCCGGGATGGACGAAGCAACGCCTCTTGCCGCCCACGGCGAACGGCTCGAGCCCGGAAAGCAGGAGCGCTGGCGGGCGACCGGTGCCGGTCGTTGCGGCAGCATGTTCCGGGGGCGCATTCGCCGCGCGGCGGCTTCGACCCCGCGACTTCAAACCGGGGCTCCTCCGTTTCCGGCAAGCCGCTCCGGTGAATGGAGCCGCCGGGATCGGGCGCGCCAGCGCCAGTCCATGATGCGGTAGAGCAGGGCGATGGCGTGTTCGTCGAAAGTGCGCCCGACCTTGGGCAATGTCCGGATCGTGGACGGCGATTTCCTATGGCTTACGACGGCCGGATCGGTGCCGTAGAAGGACAGCCCGTTTCGCCACCATTCGGCATACATCCAGTCGATGGGCGCGCGGATGTTGCGGCAATAGTCGAGCAGGACCCGCGCGGCGTCGATATGGATGAGATAGGCGAGACACCCGCCGACGCGACGCCGGAACCGCACGAGCGACCGTCCCGAGTCATCCAATTGGCACAGGACACAATCCGTCGGATAACGCTTTCTCGGCGACAACAGCACGATATCCCACTTCCATCCGCAGCCCAGAACGGCACGGACCACATCGGAATATCCCTGTCCCACAATCACATCGTCTTCCATGATGACGGCATGTTCTTCCCCGGTGGCGACCATGCGTTTCCACAGGGCGTAATGGCTCAGGAAACAGCCGATTTCCCCGGGAGACAACTCGCGTCCCCGCATGACCTTCCACCAATCTCCCTGCCATCGGTCGCGATAGTCGCCTTCATCCAGCCGGCTGCCGTCGACGGCGTCGAAAATCTGGAAATCGAGCGAAAGGGACGCCAGTTGCGAGCGCATGAAGTCCCGCCGTTCCGTTTCCCGTTCGAGCGAGACGACGAAAATCGGCGGAGCGGTCATCGACCCGCCGTTCGGCCGGCGCACCCGGCAGATCGCTGCACCGGACCCGCGAACACGCCCCCCGCTGCGGCCAGCACCGTCATCGTTTCCGGCGTCATCCCCCCTCCAGCCCGTCGGGTGCGCCCTTCTTAGCATATCCGCGGCCGACCGGAACGGGCGGTTGCGGAGGCGTCTCACAGCAGTTCCGCGTAAACCCCGAGCGTCCCGGCGCACATGCCGGCAAGGGTGAAGCGGGCAAGCACATGGGCGCGGGCGCGCCCGGCGAGAGCGGGGCCGGCGGCGGCCAGCGCGCTGCGAATGCCGCCGGCGAGCGCGGCGGGGTCGCCTGGCGGGACAAGCCAGCCCGTATCGCCCCGGACGACGATCTCCCGCGCGCCGCCATGGTCGCTGGCGACGACGGGAAGGCCCATCGCGCCCGCCTCCGCCAGCACGCGACCGAAGGATTCCGGTTGGACCGATGCGGAAACGACCGCATCGCTCGCGGCATAGGCGGCAGGCATGTCGTCGACCTGGCCTGCGAACCGCACCGGGAGGCCGCGCGCCAGCGCCTCCAGCTCGCGGCGATAGGCATCGCGGTCCCGGTCCGAGCCCACGAACACGGCAACGAGTTCCGGGTCCCCGAGCAGCCGCATGGCCTCGATCAGCACGGCGTGGCCCTTGAGGCGGGTCAGCCGGCCGGGCAGCAACACCGCGCGCGCGCCCTCCGGCACGCCCCAGGCCGCGCGCAGGGCCGCCCTCTCGCGCGCCGGCACCGCGCCGGGGTCGAATGTCGCGGCGTCGATGCCCCGATGGACGACGCGGATGCGCTCGGGCGGGCAGGCGTAAATCTCGCGCATGTGCGCTGCGATGAAGTCCGAGACGGCGATGACGAGGTCGCCCCGGACCATGATCCGGTTCCAGGCGCGCTTGGCGGCGCTGCGGGCGCCATAGGCGCCGTGGAAGGTGGTGACGAACGGAACCCCTGCGCGCCGGGCGGCGGACCGGGCGCTCCAGGCGGGCGCGCGCGACCGGGCATGGACGAGGTCCACGCCTTCCCGCTCGATCAGTTCCTTCAGGCGGCCCGCATTGCGCCAGAGCCCGGCGGGGTTCTTTGTGTGAACCGGCAGCGCGATGTGGTCCGCGCCCAGCCCGGCCGCCATCCGTCCGCCGGAGGAGACGACCAGCGGCCGCGCGCCGGCCTCGCGCAGCGCGGCGGCGATTTCCAGCGCACCCCGCTCGACGCCGCCCGCCTCCAGCGCAGGCAGCACCTGCAGCACTGTCTTGCCCTTGATCCGGATTTCGGCGGGGGATGGCGGCATGGCAAGCGCGACCATCGGCAATCCCGGCGGCAATGTGAAGGCCCGGTTTGTCCATGACTGGCGTCTTCGGCGGAACGGCGGCAAGTTCTACCGGCGTTCCGTTGCAGGATCGGAGGTGGCCGTGACAGACAAGGAAGACCCGAAACCGGACATGCTGGCCCGCCCGGACGGGCCGCCGCTGGCTTACCGGCGCGTTGCCGGGCGGGGGCCCGGAGTGGTGTTCCTCGGCGGCTTCATGTCGGACATGACGGGCGAAAAGGCCACGGCCCTGGACGCTCTCTGCCGGAAGCAGGGCCGGGCCTTCCTGCGCTTCGACTATCGCGGCCACGGCGCCTCGGGCGGGCGGTTCGAGGAGGCGGTGATTTCCGACTGGCTTGCGGACACGCTCGACGCCCTCGACCGGCTGACGGACGGGCCGCAGGTGCTGGTCGGCTCCAGCATGGGCGGCTGGCTGATGCTGCTGGCGGCGCTTGCCCGTCCGGGGCGGGTCCGCGCGCTGATCGGCATTGCGCCTGCGCCCGACTTCGTGCTGCGCATGGAGGCGGGATTGACGGCGGACCAGCGCAAGGCGCTCGACGATGAGGGCTTCTTCCTGCGGCCCAGCGACTATGGGGACGGGCCCTACACGATCACGAAGGCGCTGATCGAGGACGGCAGGCGCCGCTGCCTGCTGGACCGCCCGATCCCGATAACCGCGCCGGTGCGCCTGCTTCACGGGATGCGCGACGACGCCGTTCCCTGGCGGGACTCGCTGAGGCTGGCGGAACGGCTGGAGAGCGGCGACGTGCGGACGGTATTCGTCAAGGACGGCGACCACCGCCTGAGCCGCCCGCCCGACCTGGCCCTCCTTGCGACTGTTCTGGAGGGGCTGCTGCGCCAGCCTGCCGGCGATCAGTAGCGGTAGTAGTCGGGCTTGAACGGTCCCGCCCGGGAGACGCCGATATAGTCCGCCTGGGCGGGGCTCAGTTCCGTCAGTTGGGCGCCGAGCCGCGCCAGATGCAGCAGTGCGACCTTTTCGTCGAGATGCTTCGGCAGCACGTGCACCTGCCGGTCGTACCGGTCCCCGTTGGTCCAGAGCTCGATCTGCGCCAGCACCTGGTTGGAGAAGCTCGCGGACATGACGAAACTCGGATGGCCCGTCGCGCAACCCAGATTCACCAGCCGGCCCTCCGCCAGCAGAAGCAGCCGCTTGCCGTCGGGGAACTCGATCTCGTCCACCTGCGGCTTGACATTGTGCCAGACCAGGTTGCGCAGCGCCGCGACCTGAATCTCGTTGTCGAAATGGCCGATATTGCACACGATCGCCCGGTCCTTCATGGCGCGCATGTGGTCGATGGTCACGACATCGGTGTTGCCCGTCGCCGTCACCACGATATCCACCCGGTCGGCGACATCTTCCAGGCGGACGACCTCGTAGCCGGCCATGCAGGCCTGCAGCGCGCAGATCGGGTCGATCTCGCTCACCATGACGCGCGCGCCCTGGCTGCGCAGGCTCTGGGCGGAGCCCTTGCCGACATCGCCGTAACCGCAGACCAGGGCCGTCTTGCCCGCGATCATCACGTCGGTCGCGCGCTTGATCCCGTCCACGAGGCTTTCGCGGCACCCGTACAGATTATCGAATTTCGATTTGGTGACCGAGTCGTTGACATTGAACGCCGGACAGGCGAGCGCACCGGTCCTGGCCATGTCGTGCAACCGAAGGACGCCCGTGGTGGTCTCCTCCGAAACCCCGCGCACATCCGTCATCAGATCCGGATAGTCGTCGTGCATGAGCCTGGTGAGGTCGCCGCCATCGTCCAGCAGCAGGTTCGGCCGCCAGCCGCCGGGAGCCTCGACGGTCCGCCTTACGCATTGCCAGTACTCGTCTTCCGTTTCGCCCTTCCAGGCGAAGACCGGCACGCCGGACGCCGCCATGGCCGCGGCGGCCTGGTCCTGGGTGGAAAAGATGTTGCAGGACGACCACCGGACCTCGGCGCCGAGCGTCTGCAAAGTTTCGATCAGCACCGCCGTCTGGATGGTCATGTGCAGGCAGCCCGCAATGCGCGCGCCCTCGAGCGGCCGGGCCGGGCCGTATTCCTCGCGGATCGCCATCAGCCCCGGCATTTCGGTCTCTGCGATGGCGATCTCCTTGCGGCCCCAGTCGGCAAGCGAGATATCGGCAACCTCATAATCGGGCATCGGCGGATGTGTCCTTGTTCGGAAAGGGATGCTCTCAAAAAGCCCGATGCGTATAGCAAGCGGCGATGCATTCTTTCAACCGGAGGCTTGGGGCGGCGCTGACGCCTGTTCATCTTGATTGCACTGCAATCATATTCTAGGTTGCCACTCCGGCTGGAAGGAAGGCAGGGGCGATGGCGAGCATCACCATCCGCAAACTCGACGACGAAGTGAAAACTCGGCTGCGCCTGCGCGCGGCGGCCAACGGCCGGTCCATGGAGGAGGAGGCGCGGACTATCCTGCGCTCAGCAGTACAGCGGGAGGATCCGCCGGAGCAAGGATTGGGCACGATGATCCACGAGTTGTTCAAACCCTTCGGTGGCGTCGAACTGGAACTGCCGCCGCGCGAACCGATGCGCGATCCGCCGACCTTCGATTGAGCGACAGGAATGGTCGTCCTCGACACGAATGTCGTTTCGGAAACGATGCGCGCTGCGCCGAGCCCCGAGGTCATGGTCTGGATGGACAGCCAGCGCGCCGAGCGGTTGTTCGTGGCGGCGGTGACCGAGGCGGAAATCCGCGCTGGCGTTGCCTTCCTGCCCGAAGGGGTGCGTCGCCGAAACCTCACGGATGCCGCAGAACGCGCTTTCGCCCGGCTGTTCGCCGACCGCATCCTGCCGTTCGACAGCCGGGCGGCGCGCGTCTATGCGGAGGTCGCCGCCCGCCGGCGCCGGGGAGGCCGGCCGATTTCGCTGGCGGACTGCCAGATCGCGGCCATCGCTCTCTCACGGGGCATGACGCTGGCGACCCGCAATGTCCGGGACTTTTCCGATACAGGCGTCGAACTCATCGACCCGTGGACGGCAAGGTAAGCGCCTCCGGCGCCTTCACGCCTCGCTGAAGCCGTCCGCGACAAGCGCCTTGAGCGCGGCCAGCGCCGCGTCCGCCTGGGCGCCTTCGCAGACCACCTCGATCTCGCAACCCCGGCCCGCGCCCAGCAGCAGGAGGCCCATGATCGATATGCCCGGCACGGTGGTGTCGTGGTGTGTGACCTGCACCTCGGCGTCGAAGCTGCCTGCAAGCGCCACGAATTTGGCGGCGGCGCGCGCGTGAAGGCCGCGCTCATTCACGATCCGCAGATGCGCCGAGGGCATGTCAGCCGGGCGCCTCGGCAAGCAGTCTGGAGGCGACCTGGATGTATTTCCGCCCGGCCTCCTCGGCATCGGCGACGGCCTCGGCGAGCGTCTTGTGCTGGCGGCAGGTGGCGAGCTTCACCAGCATCGGCAGATTGACTCCGGCCACCACCTCCACCTCGCCCTTGTTCGAGGCGCCGAGCACCGAAATGGCGAGATTGGAGGGCGTGCCGCCGAACATGTCGGTGAGGAGGACGACGCCTTCTCCGGAATTGAGCGCCTTGGCGACGCGGGCGATTTCGGCCCGGCGGTCCTCCATGTCGTCGTCGGGGCCGATGCACACGGCCGCGACCTGCTCCTGCGGCCCGACGACATGCTCGAGCGCCGCGAGCAGTTCCGTGGCGAGGCGGCCATGCGTAACGAGCGCGAGGCCGATCATGGGCTGTTCTCCGTTTCCAGCGCCGCGGACTCCTGGCCCGGCGTCAGGGACTCTTCGTGCTTCGGCGCCGATTCCGGCGCCGCCTCAAGGTCGCGATGGGTGAGCGTGGCCCGCCAGCCGCGTTCGCGCAACAGGCGTGAAAGCTCTTCGGCGGTAAATACCGAACGATGCCGGCCGCCGGTGCAGCCGACCGCTATCGTCAGATAGGCGCGGCCTTCCCGCGCATAGCGGGGCAGCAGCTTCGCTAGAAGCGCGCCCACGCCTTCGAGGAAAGGCCGGAAGTCCGGATCCTTCGCGATATGGGCGCCGACCGCCTCGTCGCGTCCCGTCAGCGGCCGCAACGCGTCGATGTAGTGGGGGTTGGACAGAAAGCGCATGTCGAACACGAGGTCCGCCTCGCGCGGCAGCCCGAGCCGGAACGAAAAGGAGGTGACGAAGATCGACATGCCTTCCTGCCGGTCGGACGCGAAGTGCGCCCGCAGCAGGCGGCGAAGATCGTGGGCCGTGAGCAGGGAGGTGTCGATCACGACGTCGGCGGCGCGGCGCAGCGGCTCCAGCAGCCGGCGCTCCCGCTCGATACCGGCGACGGGGCCGGCGTCCGGCGCGAGGGGATGCCGCCGCCGCGTTTCCCGGTAGCGCCGCGCCAAATTCTCTTCGTCGGCATGGAGAAAGAGCGGCACGATGTCGAAACGCGGCGCTGCGCCGGTCATCCGGTCCAGCAGTCCTTCGACGGTGAAGCCCCGTGCCCGTGTGTCTATGCCCACGGCCAGAGGCCGGCCCGACCGGTCGGCATCGAGGCCGTCCAGCATCGCCAGCGGAATATTGTCGATGGCCTCGAACCCGAGGTCCTCGAGTTCCTTCAGGGCAGTGGAGCGGCCGGCTCCGGACATGCCGGTCACCAGCACGAGGCGTCTGCGCATGGATTCGCTAACGGCCGTCATCTCTGTCCGATACTCGTGCCGCGCCTTTATCCTCCGATGCCATCTGCGCGGCAAGACGCAGTTTGATCGCTGCCGAAATCTCGAACGGGGCCAATCGGATACGCCTCACCGGCCGGCCCAGGAGGGGTTCGAATTCGGGCTCGGGCAGCCGTTCCGGCGCGGCGAGGTCCGCGATCAGGACCAGCGGCGCCCCGTCCAGCGCGGGCAGCCGGACGATTCCGACGCCGCGCACTTCGAGCCTGCCGTCGGCCTCGGGCAGGGGGCTCGCCCAGACGCGGCTGCCCCGAAGGTCGAGCGCAACGAGATCGTCGGCGACCAGCCGGGCGCCGGTCTCGACGGCCCTGAGCGCCAGGTCGGACTTGCCCGCGCCCGGCGGCCCGCGCAACAGCACGCCCATGCGCCCGAACGCGATGCAGCTTGCGTGGACCCGCATCAGGCGTCTGCCGCGGGCAGCCGGAGCTCGATGCGCGCGCCCGATACGGCGCCGCAGACGCCAGCCCGGTTGGACGCGGCAATACTCCCGCCGTGAAGCCTGACGATATCGCGCGAAATCGAGAGACCGAGGCCCGAATGCCTCTGGGAAAGCCTGCTGCCTTCCGGGCGGTCGGAATAGAAGCGGTCGAAGACGGTTTCCTCCTTGCCGGCCTGGACGCCCGGGCCGTCGTCGTCCACCCGGAGAACCACCTCGTCCTCCTGCCGCGCAAGCGAAAGCCTCACGCCCCCCGCTGCGGGACAGAACGAGCGGGCATTGTCGATCAGGTTGCGGACGACCCGCGCGAGCTGTTCTTCGAGGCCGTGGACGATGAGCGGCCCCTGGGATTCGACCGTAACCTGCGGTTGCGGCGGCACTTCGGTCCGGACACAGGCTTCGACCATCTCCCGCATATCGACCGGGCGGGTTTCCGCGCGCGAGAATTGGGCGCCCAGACTGGAGAAGTCCGCCACGCTGTCGATCAGCCGGTTCAGGCGCCTCACATCGTCGAGAACGATCTGCATCAGCTGGCGCCTTTTGGCCGGGTCGTCCTCGCGTATCGCCGTCTCGGCCGCGCTGTAGGTCGATGCCAGCGGCGTCCTGAGCTCATGGCTCACATCGGCGGCGAATTTCTCGGTCTCCTCCATCCCTTCCCAGAGCGCGCGCGTCATCCTGCGCAGAGCGGCCGAAAGATCGCCGATCTCGTCGTTGCGCCCGCTGAACTCCTGAATGTCCACCCGGCCGGAACCGGGACGAATGCGCTCCGCGGTCGCCGCCAGATCCCTCAGCGGCCTGGCTATGCCGCGCGCCATGTAGATCGTGAGCAGCATCGTCACCACCAGGGCCACGCCGGCGGCCGAAAGGATGTTCAGCCGCATCTCGCTTACGGCCTCGTCGATGGCCCGGCCGTCGGCCGAAACCATTGCTGCGCCGACCACGCGCTTGAAGTCGCGGATCGGCAAGGCGACGCTCAACACCAGTCCCCGTGTGCCGAGCGAGCGGACGACCTGGCCGGTTTCTCCCTGCAGCGCCGCTTCGACCTCGCGATAGTCCACCGCCCTCTGTTCCGCGCGCTCCACGTAGGGCTCGATGGTCTCCAGCTCCCGGAAGACCAGATCGAAAAGCCCCAGGATCCAGCGCAGCGCGGTCCCGAACATGTTGGTCTCGTCGGCGGGGGGCAGGGGTTCGCTTTCCACCGCGTCGCCAAAGCCGGAGAACCTGCGGCTGTCCAGTTGAAGGGCCCCGTCCGCGCCGAACAGCCGTACCCGCATCCGCACCCGCAGGCTCGACTCTTCAATGAGCCGCCTCAGCAGCGGTTCGGCGCCCTTCGTGTCGAGAGCCGGTTCGCCGTCGGCCAGAAGCTCGATCGAGCCGTGGCCCAGGGCAACGGCAATGGTCCGGCCCTTGGCCTCGACGAGGCGAAGCTCGGTCTCGATCAGTTCGCGCTTGTAGCCGCCGAGATAGAGCAGGCTCGCGGCCAGGATGACGAGCGCCAGCAGGTTCACCGCCAGAAGGCGGCGCATCAGCGGAGAGCGGTACCATCGCCTCGCCCTGCGCCGGACCGTCACGCCGCCGCCGTGCCGGGCCATTCCGGGTTATGACGGACGGTAGCAGTATCCGCCGCCGTAGAGCGTCTCGATCGACGAGAAGGTCGAATCCACGGCGCGGAACTTGCGGCGCATCCGCTTGATATGGCTGTCGATCACCCGGTCGTTGGCCATCGCGTCGGGGCCGTAGGCGGCCGTCATCAGCTGGTCCCGGGTCTTCACGTAGCCGGGCCGGTAGGCCAGCGAGTTCAGGATCAGCAATTCGGTGACCGTGAGCTTCACCGTCTCGCCCTTCCAGGTGCACAGGTAGCGGTCCGGATCGACGGTCAGGTCGCCGCGCACCAGCACACTGCCGGCGCCGCCTTCGCGGTCCAGCTCCTTGCGGCGCAGCAGGGCTCGAATGCGGGCGATCAGCAGCCGTTGCGAGAACGGCTTCTTTATGTAGTCGTCGGCCCCCAGGTTGAGGCCGAGTTCTTCATCCCGTTCCTCGACCTTTGTGGTGAGGAAAATCACCGGAAGGGTCGTCTTTGCGCGCAGGCGCTGCAACAGTTCCAGCCCGTCCATGCGCGGCATCTTGATGTCCAGAACCGCAAGATCGACGCCGTTGTCGCGCAATGCCCGCCAGGCCTGTTCCCCGTCCATATAGGCCCGGACATCGAAGCCTTCCGCCTCGAGCGCCATCGTCATGGAGGTGAGGATATTACGGTCGTCATCGACAAGGGCGATCTTGTGCTTCATGAAACTCAGACCCTCCCGAGAATAGTCAGCATCCGGGACTGCAAAGGCTCCAGGGTCAATATGGCGGAAATTCGGCGGATATCACATGAATTCCGAACAAGATTGCATTCGGCGCGTCATGACGGCGCATTGCGCACTTGCCGCCGGTTAGCCTAGAAGACAGTCAGCCGTTTCGGCGTCCCGAATCCGAGACTTGAGGCCTTTATTGTCCTGCGACAAACGCCTGGCCGCAATCGGCGTCACCGATCCCGGCACCCTGCACTGGAACCCCGGCCGCGCGGCCCTGGTCGAGTCGGCGCTGCGGGCCGGCGAGGGCATGCTGGCGGCCGGCGGCGCGCTCGTTTGCCGGACGGGCAAGTTCACCGGGCGGTCTCCCGACGACAAGTTCTTCGTTCGCGATGCCGGGACGGACGAAGGCATCGACTGGGGCAAGATCAACCGGGAGATGACGCCGGAAAAATTCGAAACGCTCCGCCGCCGTATCGTGGACCATCTGCAGGGCCGCGAGCTGTTCGTGCAGGACTGCGACGCCGGCGCCGATCCGGCGCACCGGCTTGCGGTGCGCGTGGTGACGGAGCAGGCTTGGCACAGCCTTTTCGCCCGCAACATCTTCCTGCCGCCGGCGGAACCGGCCGGCCACGATCCGGAATGGACGATTCTCCATGCGCCGAGCTTTGCGGCCGATCCCGAAACCGACGGCTGCCGGAGTTCGACGGTCATCGCCATCGGCTTCTCGGAGAAGCTGATCCTGATCGGCGGGACCTATTACGCTGGCGAGATCAAGAAATCGGTATTCACGCTGTTGAACTACCTGCTGCCGGCCGAGGGCGTCATGCCGATGCATTGTTCGGCGAATATCGGGCCCGAGGGCTCGGCGGTGTTTTTCGGTCTGTCCGGCACGGGCAAGACGACGCTGTCGGCGGATCCCGGACGCGAACTGATCGGGGATGACGAACATGGCTGGTCGGACGGCGGCCTCTTCAATTTCGAAGGCGGCTGTTACGCGAAGGTCATCGACCTCGACAGCGACGCCGAACCGGAGATCCACGCTGCGAGCCACCGCTTCGGCACCGTGCTGGAGAACGTGGCCATCGACCCGGTCAGCCGGCAGCTGGACCTCTCCGACCGCGGCGTGACGGAGAACACCCGGTCCTGCTATCCCCTGGAATTCATACCGAATGCCAGCGGGACCGGCCTCGGCCCCCCGCCGAAGAACATCGTCATGCTGACGGCGGATGCCTTCGGCGTCCTGCCGCCGATCTCGAGGCTGACGGTGGCGCAGGCGATGTACCATTTCCTGTCGGGTTACACTGCGAAAGTCGCGGGCACCGAACTGGGCCTCGGCACGGAGCCGCAGGCGACCTTCTCGACCTGTTTCGGTGCGCCGTTCATGGCCCGGCCGCCGACCGTGTATGCCGAGCTGCTGGGGCGGCGGATCGCCGAGCGCAAGGTCGGCTGCTGGCTGGTCAACACCGGCTGGAACGGCAGGGGCGAGCGCATGCCGCTTGCGCACACCCGCGCCATGATCGATGCCGCCCTCAGCGGCGCGCTCGAAGGGGTGGAGACCGCCCGCCATCCGGTATTCGGCCTGCACTGGCCCGCCGCCTGCCCCGGCGTGCCGGCCGAAGCGCTCGATCCGCGCACGAGCTGGCCGGACGGGGACGCATATGACGGGCGGGCCGCCGCCCTTGCGCGCGATTTCGAGGCGAACTTCGAGCGCTTCGAGGACGGCGCCTCCGATGAAGTCAGGGCCGCGGCCGTCCGCACGGCCGCCTGATTCCCGCAAGACAGGCGCGGGCGGATGCGCTAGCGTGGCCGCGCGATGACAACGCAACTCACCCTGGTCGTGAAGCGCGACTGCCCGACCTGCACGCTGCTGGAGCCGGTCTATGCCGCGCTCGCGGCTTCCGGCATCGCGCTCGATGTCTGGACGCAGGACGACCCTGCTTTCCCCGAAAGCGTGCCGGGCGCGTTCGACGAGGGGCTGGAGCGCTCCTTCCGTCTCGGCGTGGAGATCGTGCCGACGCTGATCCGGCGCGAGGACGGCGAGGAAACCGGGCGGACCTGGGGCTGGGACCGCGCCGAATGGGAACGGCTGACCGGCCTCGACAGCCTCGGCGCGGACCTGCCCCCCTTCCGGCCCGGCTGCGGGGCGAAGAATGTCGAGCCGGGGATGCCGGAGGCGCTGGCGGCGCGCTTCGGCTCGGCGCGGCTCAAGTCCCGCAGGGTGCCGCTGGCGCCGCTTGAGGACGAGGTCGAGGCGGCATACGACCGCGGCTGGTCGGACGGCCTGCCGGTCGTGCCGCCGACGGAAGCGCGCGTGCTGGCGATGCTCGACGGCACGACCCGCGATCCGGGCGAGGTGCTGGGTCTGGTGCCGCCCAACCTCCAGCCCTGCACGGTGGAGAAGGTGGCGGTCAACGCCGTCATGGCCGGCTGCAAGCCCGAATATCTGCCGCTGGTGCTGGCGGTCGTCGAGGCGGCGCTGGACGATGCCTTCTGCATGCACGGCGTGCTCGCGACGACCTATTACATCGGCCCCATCGTCATCGCGAACGGCCCGGTGCGCCGCGCCATCGGCATGAACGCGAAGGGGAACGTGCTCGGGCAGGGCAACCGCGCCAACGCCACCGTCGGCCGCGCCCTGCAACTGGTGGTGCGCAATGTCGGCGGCGGCAAGCCGCAGGGCGTGGACCGCGCGGCGCTCGGCAATCCCGGCAAATACACCTTCTGCTTCCCGGAGGACGAGGAGGGCTCCGCCTGGCCGCCGCTCTCGGAGAGCCGGGGCGCGGGCGCGGGGGCCTCGGCGGTGACGCTCTTCGCCGGCTACGGCGTGATGGGCGTGGTGGACCAGGATTCCCGCACGCCCGAGGCGCTGGTCGAGACCTTCGCGGACGTGTTCCGCGGCCTGGAGAACCGCAACCGGCGCAATATCGACGCCGTGATCGTCGTCTCGCCGGAGCATGACCGCGTGTTCCGGGCCGGCGGCTGGTCGCGCGGGGATTTCGAGGCCGCGCTCCGCACGGCGCTCGACGAGCCGGGACACGCCACGCCCAAGCTGCGCGAAGGCGGCCTCCTGATCGTCCGCGCGGGCGGCGGGGCGGGCATGTTCTCCGCCATTCTTCCCGGCTGGGCCGCCACCGGCCCGGTCGGCAGCATTCCCGTAACGAAGGAGGTTGGAACGTGAGGAACACACCGGTGCTGGTCGATCCGACCGGCGAAGTCGAGCCGGCGCGGCGCGAGCCGCTCGCCCGGCCGGACTCGCTGGACGGCAGGACCGTGGCCCTGCTCGACATTTCCAAGGCGCGCGGCGACGTCTTCCTGGACCGCCTGCACAGGCGCCTGGACGAGCGGGGCATCGAGGTGAAGCGCTACATGAAGCCGACCTTCGCCCGCACGGCGCCCATTGCCGTCAAGCAGCAGATCGCCTCCGAGGCCGCCCTCGTCGTCGAAGGGCTGGCCGACTGAGGCTCCTGCACATCGTGCTGTACGCATGATATCGCAGACTTGGAAGCGCGCGGCGTCCCCGGCGTGGGCGTGGCGACCACGGAGTTCGTGGAGGCCTGGCAGGCGCAGTCCGCGGCGCTCGGCTACGAGCCGCCCATGATCTTCGTGCCGCACCCGATCCAGGACCGCACCGACGCCGAAATCCAGGCGCTGGCGGACGCAGCGGTAGAGGAGATCGTAAGCCGCCTCACCGCCTGAAGGCGGCGGGGACGGTCCGGATTCGACCGGGTCTTGAAAGGGCCCGGTCGGGTTTTCGGGAGCGCGCGGATCCTCGCGTTCGCTCCCTTTCCATCATGCCTGAACGCCCCCTTCCGTCATGCCCGGAACCAGTCCACTGCTGTCCGGTTTAGGTTTGGGTCCATTGAATGGCGGTTTGGCTGTAGCATTTTGGGGGTGGGATGTTGTGTGCGATGAGGCGGTCGATGCGCTTTCTGTGCATGAGATTGGTGCGCACGAGGCGGGCGAAGTCGA
>JAJDYL010000194.1 GCA_022825195.1 Alphaproteobacteria bacterium | reverse complement strand
GTCGCAAAAACTGCGGCCAGACCGCCCCCAATCCATACCAAACACGACGACGCCTGCCTGAACGACGCGGCAACACTGAACAACGGCTCCAGGAAAGCCAAAACCCAGCCGCAAAAAAATCAGCTCGCCGATCAGGGATTAAGGGTTGGTGGCCTGGGCGTTATCGAATTTCCGCTTCCGGCTCCGAACGAACGCGAAGCCGGTGCTCCTCCTGGCTTCGGTGCCAGAAGGAGTCGTCTGGGCAGCCGTGCCATAGTCCGTGCGTCGCTTCATGCACTACCTCGCTGACGCCTCTTCAACGGCTCCCCGCTTCTACAGCCTGGCACCGGGGATGTTGGCGATGGAGGTGGGTGTGATTTGCCCGCGTCAGCTTGAAAAATCGCAGCCTAGCCGTCTTAGCGAAAAGCAATGAACACGAGGCAAAGGCTGTCACCATGTTTTCGTCACCGCCCACCTTCGGCTCGCTTGACCCGTCTCTGTCAACCACGCGCCTGATAGCACTTGACCGAAAAGGTCGAACTTAATAAACTACAGCCTCATTCGTGCCATTCCATCACCCCCCGGGGGCATCAACACCATGTACGTGAGCTGCATACAATGAAGTTAAAGACTTTCCAAGCTACAAAAGTGTTTAACTTTTTGGACTTCAACATCAATTTTGATGACAGGCTATCCTTTCTAATTGGTACAAATGGTAGTGGTAAAACTACGGTACTTAGGTTAATACAAGCTCTCCTGACTCCCTCCCTTAGCGAACTGATGATCATTCCATTTCATACCGCCAAGGTTGACTACGAAGATCGCCAAAAAACTTTTTCAATTACCTGCAAAAAGACTACCAGCTCAATAACACTGTCTGCTTCTACAGTTGATGACCTGTTGGAGCTTCATTCTGTCGATCAAGATGAAATTAATTTTATAATTTCCGATGATGGAGCTCGATCTGATTTTATTAAATCCTACCAAAGTCGGCATGCTGATCATCCGGTATTTCGTTTTATATCATCGATTAATGCTCCTATATTTTTGGGTCTAGAGCGTGCTCACAAAAGAATCCTAGATTGGGATGGAGAAAATTACTCCGGGCGCCATTCAGCACAAAGATATTGGAATCGCAGCGTCTCACGCGGACGGCGAATTGTGGAAGGCGAATTAACGGCAGGGCTTGCCGAGACGCAATTCATCGTAGAAGAAGCCTATCGCAGAATTCGTACAGTGGAGGCTCGACGATCTCATCAACTTCGGGAAAGTATTTTATTGGCTGCTTTTCGATATCAGGAATTCACGGTTTCGCCACCGGATAGAGAAGAATGGGAAAGGATACAACAGAGAAGGGCAGAAATAGAAGATGCTCTGGAAAATATTGGTATATCAAAGGATCGTTTGTCGGAAGAAGTTGGACAATTTTTTAGTAAGCTGAATGATCTCTATGAATCAACTGGCAATCCTGACCAAGAAAACCGCTTCCCGGTAGAGTGGTTGTTGAATAAAGCACAAATTGAGCGAGTGTCGGATTTAATTGAAATAATCGACGAGAATAGAGCGCGAGTAGAGCGTTTATATGCACCTATGAGCAAATTCCTGAACATAGTTAACTCGTTCTATGTCGACAGTGGAAAGCTGCTGAGTGTGAATGAGGTAGGTAGGTTGTTATTTACTAGGGAGGGTGGACAGGTTATACCAGTCCGAGCGCTGTCGTCCGGCGAGACTCAATTGTTGATAATCTTTTCTCATCTAGCCTTTAATCGCTATGCAGATAGGAGTAATGTATTTATCATCGATGAACCAGAGTTGTCACTACACTTGAAATGGCAGGAGCAATTTGTAACTAAGGTGCTGGAGATGAGGGATGGTGTGCAAATGATAGTGGCCACACATTCACCTGAGATTCTCGCGGGATATGAAGATTACAGGATAGCGTTATAAGTCGAACGAGGCTGATCAGGTTTTGGGGGAAATGGCAGTGTTCGAATGGAGTTTCAGAGCAAAAAGGGCAAGATCGGTTTTTTTTGAAAAGTATAATGATGTAGATATATACGTTGAGGATACCGGAAATGGGGCCAAGAAGCTCTATGCGCTGATTTTTGGTCGATTGATGCAAGGGAAGTACCGGGTGGCTGAGGTGTTTCCTTTGGGAGGCAAGGAGAGGGTATTAAGGGAGTGTGAAGGCGATCAGGAGCGGGGCGACAGGCCTAAAATATATGTAGTAGATGGGGATTTAGACCTGCTAACGGGTAAATCGTTACCTAAGTTGAGAAAGCTGGTCATGCTTCCAAGGTATAGCATTGAAAATTTTTTGATTGATAAGCTTGCAGTGTTGTCAATTTTGGACGAAGAGGATGTTGAGCGCGACAGGGGAGCGTTGGAGAGAGAGTTGGGGTTTGAAAAATGGGTTTCTGGAAACCAAGACCCGCTGTTCGAGTTGTTTGTAGTATTCGCATTGGCTAGGGAGATAATACCGAGTCGGAAGACAGTAAGCGAGGGTGTCGGCGGCTTGGTGTCTTCGGATAACGGAATTGTTGATAGGGGAAAGGTGGATGCGCGCAAGAAGGAGGTGTTGATGGAAATAGAAAAGGTGATGGAGAAAAAGAGGGGCAGAAGACGGATGGGGAAGATTAGAAGGGATGGCGAGAGATGTAGAAGGGATTTATTGTCATACGTGTCTGGCAAGGAATTTGTGTTGCCGTTGTTGTTACGCCGTATGAGGAAAACGGTTAAGCTGCGCGCGGATAATGTAGTAGTTAAGCAAAGGTTGGCCATGCGATGTGATTTGTCGGAGTTAGGGTTTGTACTGGATGTGGTTAGAAGGTCGTCAGGGTAGAATGTTCTCGAGGTAAGGAGGCGGCGGGTGGCAAGAGTTCTCAAGGGCGCGAAGGTCAGCTCGGTCGCTATTCGGTGCGGTAGTTGGAAGTCTTCGCTGTAGAGCTATGCGGCTTGGGTGACAGATCGGCGGGCGGGCCGGATACAAGGTGAAACGAGATGTGTGCATGCTGTAGGCCGGGCGGCAGGGGAAGTCGGGCCCGGCGCCCCCGCCCTCAGCCGAGCGCCTGCTCCAGGTCGGCGACGATGTCGGCGGCGGTCTCCAGGCCGACGGAGAGGCGCACCACCTCGTCGCCCGCGCCGGCCGCGGCTGCCTGCTCTTCGGAAAGCTGGCGGTGGGTGGTGGAGCGGGGATGGATGATGAGCGAGCGCGTGTCGCCGATATTGGCGAGGTGGCTCAGCAGCTCGACGCCCTCCACCAGCTTCACGCCCGCCTCGTAGCCGCCCTTGAGGCCGAAGGTGAACACCGAGCCGCCCGAGCCGCGGAGATACTTGTCCGCCAGCGGCTTGTAGGGATTGTCGTCCAGCCCCGCATAGGAAACCCAGGCGACGGCCGGATGGCCGGAGAGGTAGCGGGCGACTTCCAGCCCGTTCTCGCTGTGCCGGGCCATGCGCAGCGGCAGCGTCTCGATGCCGGTGATCGCCAGGAAGGCGTTGAGCGGCGCCATCGTCGCGCCGAGGTCGCGGAGGCCCACCGCATGGCAGTGCACGGTGTAGCCGAGATCGCCGAAGGTCTCCCAGAAGCGCAGGCCGTGATAGGCGCCCTCCGGCTCCGTCATGGAGGGGAACTTGTCGTTCTGCCCCCAGTCGAAGCCGCCGCTGTCCACCACCATGCCGCCCATCGCGTTGCCGTGGCCGGAGAGGAACTTGGTCATGGAATGGACGACGAGGTCCGCGCCCCACTCGAACGGCCGGCAGAGGAAGGGCGTGGCCATGGTGTTGTCCACCATCAGCGGGATGCCGGCCTCATGCGCGATGTCGGCGAGCGGCTCCAGGTCGCTGACGATGCCGCCCGGATTGGCGAGCGACTCGCAGAACAGGACCCGCGTTTCCGGCCGTATCGCCGCCCGCACCCCGTCGAGGTCGTCGAAGTCGATCAGCGAGGCCTGCCAGCCGAACTTGGCGAAGGTGCGCGTGAACTGGGTGACGGAGCCGCCATAGAGCTTGTTCGACGCCAGCAGGTGCGCGCCCGGCTGCATGAGCGGGAAGAGCGCCAGCATCTGCGCCGCATGGCCCGACGCCGTCGCGGTGCCGCCCTTGCCGCCTTCCAGCGCCGCCACCCGCTCCTCGAGCACCGAGATCGTGGGGTTGGTCAGGCGCGAATAGATGAAGCCGTAGGTCTGGAGGTTGAACAGCGACGCGGCGTGGTCCACGTCGTCGAAGACGTAGGAGGTGGTCTGGTAGATCGGCGTCGAGCGCGCGCCCGTGGCGGGGTCCGGCCCCGCGCCGGCATGGATGGCCAGGGTCTCGAAGCCGAAGGGCGCTTCGTTTTCGCTCATGTCAGACGATCCGGCGGCGCTTCGACGAAATGCGCCGCGAGTTGAAGCCGTTCCAGGAGAGCTCGCCGAAAAGGCGCGCATATTCGATCTTCGGGCAGCGGTTCATCACCACCCTCAGCCCCGCCGCCTCGGCGCGCCCGGCGGCGTCGTCGTTGCGGACGGTCAGCTGCATCCAGACTGTCTTCGCGCCGATCCCGACCGCCTGGTCGGCAATCGGGCCGGCGGCTTCGGAGTTGCGGAAGATATCGACCATGTCCACTGGCTCCGGCAGGTCGCCGAGGTCGCCGAAGCAGGTCTCGCCCAGGATGGTCTCCCCGGCGGCGACCGGATTGACGGGGCGGACGCGGAAGCCCTTCACCTGGAGGTATTTCATCACGAAGTAGCTCGGCCGGTTCCAGTACGGGCTGGCGCCCACCATCGCGATGGTCCGCACACTCTCCAGCACGCCCTTGAGATAGGCGTCGGTGTAGCTGTCATGGTTCATGGTGGCCCTTGGCTACACCACCGGGGGCCGGCCGGCAATCGCTTCCCGGCCCCGCTTCCGGATCACGAAGCCGCGCTGCGGGCGCCGAGGCGGTCGAGAAACCGGTCCAGTTCTCCGGGCTCGATGCCGGCGGTCTCCTTCGGGCCGGGAAACGCGCCGGCCATGGCGTCGGCGCGGAACGCCCTGAGGGCGGCCACCCGCTCCTCGCGGAGCCGGCGCCGCAGCCCGGCCAGGTCGCCATAGGCGCGGGCGTGACGCGGCGGGTTTTCGTTGTCGCCGCATATGTCTTCCATGAACAGGTACATCACGTCGGCCCCGGCGCCGGACCCGAGCGAGACGGTGATGAGGCCCGAGCGCTCGGAGATCGCGGCCATGACCGGCCCCGGGATCACTTCCGCCTCGACCAGGCAGGCGCCCGCCTCCTCGAGGCGGCGGAAGCGTTCGAAGAGTTCCAGCGCCTCGTCGGCCGTGCGCCCGATGGCCCGCAGCCCGCCGACCCATGTGCTCTTGCGCGGCACGAGGCCCAGATGGCCCATGACCGGGATGTCCTCCTTCGCCAGCATGGCCACGACATCCATGCTGCGCGCCGTCATCACCGCGTCGGCGCCCGCTCCGAGGGCGCGGAGCGCCTCGCGCAGAATGTCGTCGGGCGTCGGGAAGTCCGGCAGGCCCATGGCCGCGGTCAGGAACAGCTCGTCTTTGCCGGCGCGCACGGCCTCGACATTGTGGCTGTTGCAGATGATGAGGTCGATGTTCGCCGCGGCCGCCGCCGCCGCCTCTTCGGCCGTGTTGGCGGTCACCTGGGTGAACTGCCGCCGGCCCTTGCCGGCGCGAAGGTCCGCCACGGTGAGGTTCCGCCTCGCCGGCTTCGCCGCCCAGGTATAGGTTCGCTTCATGACCGCTCCGCCGAAGACAGGCGGAAGTCATGCTATCCGGATATCCGGAGCAGGAGAAGCCGCCGGCCCGGCTCCCTCATTCGCCCGATTGCAGGATGAGTCCGCGTCGGCGCGCGATCTCGAAGGCGTAGAGGAAAAGCGCCGCGCCGCCTGCGAGATAGGCGATGTTCAGGCCGACGGCCCAGAGGAACAGATCGATGCGGAAGACCCCCTCGATCATGACCGCGCGCATGCCCTCGAAGACATGCGCCGACGGCAGGGCCGCCGCAATCGCCTGCGCCGCTTCCGGCAGCACGTCAACCGGGTAATAGACGGCGCTCAGCGGCGCCAGGATGAAGATCGACGCCCAGGCGAAGCTCTCGGCCGAGAGGCCGTAGCGGATGAGGAGCGCGCAGACGGCCAGCCCGATGGCCCAGCCGAACATCATCAGGTTGGCGAAGAAGGCGACGAGCGGCAGGCCGAGCGAGTAGATCGAGTATTCGTGCAGCAGCCAGGCGACGAGGGTCGCCGGCACCAGGCCGAGCGAGGTGCGCAGCAGGCTCGCCAGCATCATGGCCGCCATCAGTTCGCCGGGCCGGAGCGGGCTCGCGAACAGCTGGCCCAGATTGCGCGCCCACATTTCCTCCAGGAAGGAGATGCTGAGCCCGAGCTGGCCGCGAAACAGCACGTCCCAGAGCAGGACGCCCGCCAGCAGCGCGCCGGCCGCATTCACCAGCCAGCTGCTGTGTTCAAGGAAGAACTTGGTGATGAAACCCCAGAGCGCGACCTGGACGATGGGCCAGTAGGCAAGCTCGACGATGCGCGGCACCGAGCCCCGGAACAGGTAGTAGTAGCGGCCGAGCATGGCCCCGATGCGCCCGAGGCTTATGCCGGTTTGCAATATCCCGCTCCCGCCGGGAGCCGTCCCGGCGTCATTTTCGGTTCGCTTTCTTCCAGGCGGCGATTTCCGCCTTCAGCTCGTCATATTCCTCGCAGCCGAGCAGGCAGATGCGGTCCAGCTCCGCCAGGTGGCGCTCCGCGCCTTCGAGGTCTCCGAGCAACAGGCGCAGTTCGCCCGCATATTCGTGCGCGCCCTTGTGGTCGGGGTCGAGGAAGAGGGCGCGGGCATAGGCCTTCTGGGCCTTTTCCAGGCGCCCGAGCTTGCGGTTCGCATAGCCGAGCCAGTTGAATGCGTCGGCGCTGGTCCGGTTCTTGTCGATATGGACTTCCAGGTCGGCGAGCGCCTGTTCGTATTTGCCGGCCTCGATCTTCTTCTCGATTGCCGCGAGCGCGTCCGACTTGTCGCTTCCGCCGCCGCTGCTGCCCAGGGCCGCCGCCGTTCCCGCCAGGCACACGATTGCGGCCGCCATTGCCCATCTGCCCAACATGCGCGGTCTCCCCGGATGTGCCATCCTTTACCGGGCTAGAGTTAGGCCTCCGGCAGGCGCGCATCAAGCGGCGCGTGCACGGGGCCGGCCGCAAAACGGGGAGGGGATACCGCATGCCGCTCACGGGAGTGCGCGTCGTCGAACTCGCGCAGATCATCGCCGGTCCGGTCGTCGGGCAGGTGCTGGCCGAACTCGGCGCCGACGTCATCAAGGTCGAGCGCCCGGAAGGCGACGAGTCCCGCCGCTGGACGCCGCCGGTCTGGTTCGGCGCGGCGCCCACCTTCCACGGCGTCAACCGCTCCAAGCGATCGGTGTCGCTCGACCTGACGACGGAGGACGGCCGCGCCCGGCTGATGAAGCTCGTGCGCGGCGCGGACGTGTTCGTCCAGAACCTCCGGCCCGGCGTCACGGCGAAGCTCGGCCTGGGCCCGGACAGGCTGCTTCGCGAGAACCCGCGGCTCGTCTATTGCGACATGGGCGCCTTCGGGCACAAGGGGCCGAAGCGGCTGGACCCCGGTTTCGAGGTCCTCTTCCAGGCCTTCTCGGGCCTGATGGACAATACCGGCGACCCGGACGGCGACCCGATGCGGATGGGGGCGGCGGTCTGCGACCTCGGTACCGGCCTCTGGACGGCGCTCGGCGCGCTCGCCGGCCTGCGCCAGCGGGAACGGACCGGCAGGGGCGTCGTGGTCAACACCTCGCTGCTCGAAACCGCCATGTTCCTGCTGACCACGCAGTTCGTTTCGCACAAGGCCACCGGAAAGAGACCCGTGCGCCATCCGACCGGCAGCCCCCGGGTGGTCGTGTTCGAGGCGTTTGACGCCGCCGACGGGCGCATTCTGATTACCGCGGCGACGGACCGTCTCTTCAAGCGTCTCGGGCGGGCGCTCGGCCGCAGCGACTGGGCCGAGAGCCCCGCGTTCGAGGGCAACGCCGCGCGCATGGAGCGGCATGGAGAGATCGTGCGGGACATCCAGGCGGTCGTGGCGGAGGGCCGCGTGCGCGAGTGGATGGAGGTTTTCGTGGCCGCGGGCGTGCCGGCGTCTCCGGTCAACAATCTGGTCGAGGCGTTGCAGGAGCCGCAGGTGCAGGCGCTCGACATGGTCGTGGACGTGCCGGACCGGGAAGGCATGCAGGCGCTGGCGCTGCCGATCTCCTTCGACGGCCGGCGCCCGGCGGTGCGCGCGCCCGCACCCGTTCTCGGTGCGGACAACGCGCTTGTGGACCTCGACGATCCCTGGGCGGGAGCTTGACAGGCGGGCGCGCTCTGCCTAGACGGTCCGACCTCCGGGCGCGTAGCTCAGCGGGAGAGCACTGTCTTCACACGGCAGGGGTCGCTGGTTCAAACCCAGCCGCGCCCACCATCGGTCCCCGCTTCCCTGTCACGGCGCGGCCGGGCCGCCGGTCAGTCGTCGGCGATGTCTTCCGCCCAGAGCTCCGGCCGTTCCTCGATGAACCGGGTCATGAGCGCGATGCAGTCCGGATCGCCGGCGACGACCACCTCGACGCCGCGCTCGCGCAGGAACCCTTCATTGCCGCCGAAGTTCGTGTTCTCGGCGATGACGACGCGCGGTATGCCGAACTGGACGATGGTACCCGAGCACATCATGCAGGGCGAAAGCGAGGTGTAGAGCGTCGTGTCGCGATAGGTCCGCTGGCGGCCCGCCTTGCGCAGCGCGTCCATCTCCCCGTGCGCGATGGGGTCGCCCTGTTGCACGCGCCGGTTCCGGCCCTGCGCGACCACTTCGCCGCCGCGCGCCAGCACGGAGCCGATGGGGCAGCCGCCCTCGTCGAACCCCGCCTTTGCCTCCTCGTAGGCGATGCGCAGCATCCGGCGGTCGGTGTCGGTCAGGCTCATCTCTGCGGTCCTCGATAGTAGGGCAGCCGTTCGGTGCGGAAGTCATGGCCCCGGGCGGAGAGGGCATCCAGATGGTCGGCAATGTCCTCGAGCCGGGCGAGCCATACCTTGCGGGTCGCCATGATCTCCTCCAGCCAGCGCTCGACCAGCCGCCAGCGGGCCAGCCGGCCGGTCAGGAACGGGTGGAGGATCGGCATGAAGAACCCGCCGGCCTCGTACTGCGCCTCGAACTCCTCCCAGAAACCGGCCAGTCCCGCGGAAGGCCCGCGCACCGGCATCATGTAGCCGATTTCATCGTAGTGCGCGAAGGGCGGCCAGTCGTCGACGCCCCAGTGGACCGGCATCTCCCAGAGCGCGCCCTCTTCGGTCGCCAGCCGGTAGGGGATGTCGTCCGCCATGAGCGAGCTGTCATAGCGGAGTCCGTGCCGGATCATCAGGTCGATCACCTGCTGCGTGACGTTGTAAACCGGCGCGCGGTAGCCGCGCGGAAGGCGGCCGCAGATGCGGCGGTGGGCGTCCAGGGCCTTCTCGAACGCTTCCGCCTGGGACGGCCCGCGCGTCGTCACCGGGTCCTCGTGGATCCAGCCATGGTGGCCGATCTCGTGCCCGTCGCCCAGGATCGCCTCGACCGCATCCGGGTAGGTCTCCAGGCACCAGCCGGGGATGAAGAAGCTCTGCCCGATCCCGAGGCGCCGATAGGTTGCGAGGATGCGGGGGATCGCGACCGTCGGCCCGTAGCGGCCCATGGAGACCGGGTAGAGCCGGTCGAACCCGTCCTCCGGCCGCGCGATCTGGATCAGGCTGTCGGCGTCCATGTCGAAGGTGATCGCGACCGCGCACCTTGCGCCGCCGGGCCAGGGAATCGGGTTCCGGATCATCTGCGTCTCCGCTCAGCTCTCGGCCAGGACGTGGCCGGCATCGGCCGGCCAGCTGAGATAAAAGGAGCCGCCCGCATGCGCGTTCAGTTCGCCGAGCGTGCGTTCGGGTATCTGTACTTTCAGCTCGGTCCCGTCCACCGCTTCCAGGAACAGGGTCACCGTCGCGCCGACGAATTCCTCGGAAATCAGCGTGCATGGAACCGCGCCGTCGGACGGTGTCCGGCCGATCCGGACCAGGTCGGCGGCGACGACCAGTGTCGCGGGCGCGCCCGTCGCCGGCAGGCCGGCTGTCGGGAAGGTGCCGAGCGCCGTTTCGATGGCGTCGCCGCGGCTGGTCCCGCTCAGTATGTTGTTCCGGCCCACGAACTCGGCCACGAAGCGGCTGGCGGGCGTGCGGTAGATCTCCCGCGGCTGGCCGATCTGCTCGATGCGGCCCTCGGACATGATCGCGATCCGGTCGGCCATGGCGAAGGCCTCGGACTGCGAATGCGTGACATAGACGAAGGTGATGCCGAGCTCGCGCTGCAGCCGCGTCAGCACGCCCTGCATGCGAATGACCAGGTGTGCGTCCAGGGCCGACAAGGGCTCGTCCAGCAACAGGATCTGCGGCTCCGTCACCAGCGAGCGCGCCAGGGCAACCCGCTGGCGCTGCCCGCCCGAGAGCGTGTCGATATTGCGCTCGGCGAACGCGCCGATCTCCAGCCGCTCCAGCCATTCGACGGCACGCCGGCGCCGTTCGTGTGCGCCGACCCCGCGCATCCTGAGGCCGAACTCGACATTCTCCCGCGCATTGAGGAAGGGGAACAGGGCCAGCGACTGCCACACCATGGGCGTGTCGCGCTCGTGAACCGGCACCTCGTTCATCAGCCGTCCGCCGATGCGGACCTCGCCTTCGGTCGGGACGTCGAGGCCCGCGATCATCCGCAGGGTCGTCGTCTTGCCGCAGCCCGACGGGCCCATGATCGCCATGAACTCGCCGGCGCCGATTTCCAGGTCCAGACGGTGCACGGCCGTGAAGTCGCCGAACCGCTTGACCACGCCTGAAAGGGTGACGAGGGGTTCGGTCATGAGCGGCCGATCCGGGAGATGAAGAAGAGCTGGGCCAGGACCACCAGCGTGATCGAGGTCAGGAACACCAGAGACCCGATGGCGTTCACCTGCGGGTCGATATTGCCCTGGACGATTTCGAGGACGATCACCGGCACGGTCTTGTTGAGCCCGCTCACGAACCATGCCACCGCGAACTCGTCGAAGGAGACGGCGGCGGTCAGGCAGGCGGCGGAGACGATGGCGGGCCGGCAGAAGGGCAGGATGACCGACCTGAGCGCCTTCCACTCCGAGGAGCCCAGGTTCCAGGCCGCGGCTTCCAGGTTCGGGTCGATCTGGTTCAGGCGCAGGCGGATGATCGCCATGGCGAAGGGCGCCGTCAGCACGGAATGCGCCACGATGATCGACCAGAGCTGGCCCGACGCCCCGATCCATGACAGCCAGGCCAGCATGGCGAGCGCCATGATGATGAGCGGAATCGTCGGCGGCAGCAGGATCAGCGCCAGATACGGCCCCTTGAGGCGGAAATTGTAGCGGTAGTCGGTATAGGCGGTCGCGAAACCCAGGGTCGTCGCGATAACGGATGTCGTGAGCGAGACGATGATCGAGTTGCGGGCTGCCTCACCGATCTCGGCGTCGGCGAAGATGGTGTCGTACCAGTGGGTGGTGAAGGAACCCAGCGGGATCGTGGGGAACCGGTCCGAGTTGAAGGAGAAGACGACCGACGCCACGATCGGCGAGAAGATGAACACGAACACCAGCAACAGCCAGCCCAGCAGAAGCGCGGTCCCGATCCGCGCGCTCATGCCGACGACCTCCTGCGGTAGGCCAGCCAGATGGATGTGGCGGCGATGGCGAAGAGCGTGAGCATCATCATCACGGCGACGACGGCCGCCCGCGGCCATTGCTGGCCGGATTTCGTGGTGTCGATGATGAGGATCGGCAGGGTGGGGGGCTTGGACCCGCCCAGGTAATAAGGCGCGACGAAGTCCCCGAAGGAAAGAATGAAACAGAACAGCGCCGCGATGATGAGGCCCGCCTTCGCCAGGGGCACGATCACGGCGAACAGCGTGCGGCGGGGCGGGCAGCCCAGATTGCGCGCGGCCTGGACGAGGTTCCGGTCGATGTTCGCGAGCGCGACGGTCTGCAGGATCACGACCAGCGGCAATGTGAGTGTCAGATAGCCGACCACGGTGCCGATGGGCGTGTTGAGCAGCGTGTAGGGGCCGAGCCCGACGGTGCCGAACCCGGCATTGATGACGCCCGATTCCGCCAGGATCACGTACCAGGAGAAGGTGCGCACCAGATAGGAGGTGAAGAACGGGATGATGAGGAGAAAGATCGCCCAGCGCCGCACCGCCTCCGATACGCGGAACGCGAGCGCAAAGGCCGCGGGAAAGGCGATCAGCGTCGCCGCCAGCGTCGCCAGGCCCGCCACCCCGAAGGTGTACCAGTAGCTGTCCCAGACATAGCCGCGGGTCAGCATCCGGGCCCAGTTCTTGAGCTCGAACGCCTCCTCCATCCGGTAGTTCTTCACCAGGAAGAAGCTCATCGCGATCATGAAGAACAGGGGGCCGAGGAAGAACAGCCCCTGCCACACGATGACCGGCAGCCGGAAGGCGAGCGCGAACCGGTTCACGGCGCGCGCCCGGACCTGCACGGAAGGCGTCGGGAGCGCTGCGCCGTCACGGCTCTGGCGCGAGGTATCGGCGCAGCGTCCGGGACCCGGCGAAAGGCCCCGGACGTGACCGCCCCGGCATCAGGCGTTCTTGTATTCGGACCAGAAGTCGTTCCAGTCCTCGAGCGTCTGGTTGATCGGAATATCGCGGTAGTGGATGCGGCCGTCGTTTATCAGGGCGATCGGGTCCATCGGGTTCCCGTCCACCTGGTTGGTGCGCTCCGCCTCGGCCCCGTCCGCGGCCACCAGCGCCGCGCGGCCGCCCCTGGTGATGCAGTTGCCCGGATAGGCGGCCATCTGCGCCGACTTCACCTGCCCCTCGGGGCTCAGCATGTACTGGATGAACGTCTTGACCAGATCGGCCTTGGACGAGTCCTTGCCGATGCAGTAGCTCTCCGTCCACTGGATGCCGCCCTCGTTCGGAATGACCGAGGCCACCGGCGCGCCGTCCTTTTCCAGCACCCCGGTGATCCAGTCGCCGATCCCGCACATCGCCAGCATCTCGCCGTTCTTCAGGCTGTTGAAGGTGCCGCCATAGTCGAAGAAGCCGCCGACCTGCGGGCGCAGGCTCATGGTCGTCTCCTGCACCGCGTTCCATTCCGCGTCGTCGAGGTCCCAGAGCCCCGCGCCGTTGCCGTTGTAGAGGCTCATCATGCCGAGCGACGGCAGGTGCCAGTCGAAATGCCCGACCTTGCCCTTCACCTCGGGCTTCCAGAAGCATTTGTAGCTCATGGCTTCTTCGGCCGAGATCGCGGTCGTGTTGTAGCTGACGCCCAGATGCCCGAACCGCACCATCATCGAGAACAGCGTGTCGCCGTCCCAGTGTCCGGGGAACTTCCGGAAGTCGTCGTGCAGCATGTCGTCGAACGGGTAGTCGTTCGCGTCGAGCGGCTCGATATAGCCCGCCGCGTTCAGCTGCTGGACGAACTCGGCGTCCGAGAGGATGACGTCGTAGGTGCCCGGGGGCGACTGGGCGATCAGCGCCAGCATGTTGTCGCCGCCGGCATAGTATTTCGGCTTGAACTTGACATTGTTGGCTTCCTCGAAGGCGCCAACGATGTCGGCCTCGCCGTGGCCGTACCAGGCGAGCATGTTGATCTCGGTCGTCGAGGCCCAGGCGCGGCCGATGAACGGGGCGCAAAGCGCCGTCGCGCCGGTCATCGCAAGCACGCTGCGGCGTGTCAGGTTCACCTGTTCGCTCATCACTCACTCTCCCGTCGGTTGCAGGCCGCAGCAAACACCCGAAGGGTGCATTGCGGCAAGGAACTTTTTTGACTGTCCGGTCGTCCGGCGGCTAGATTCCGGGCATGAAGCGCCGGGAATTTCACAAGCTGTTCAAGGCGTCCGGTCCGGTCGTCCTGCCGGTGATCCATGCGCTGGATGCCGGGCAGGTAACCGGGAACATCCGCATCCTGGCCGGCGAGGGCGCCCCCGGCTGTTTCCTGATCAACCACGACTTCGGCGTCGACGAATTCCTGCCGGTCGTTCGCGAGGTCCGCAGCGCATGGCCGTCGCTCTGGATGGGGCTCAACTTTCTGGCCGTCACCGGCCGCGACGCGTTCCCGGTCCTGGGCGAACTGGAGCGAACGGGCTGCCCGGTCGACGCCTACTGGGCGGACAATGCGCGGATCGACGAGACCGGGCGGGATGCGTCCGAGGCGCGGCAAATTGCAGCCGTGCGGGCGGCCAGCGGATGGTCCGGGCTCTATTTCGGCGGCACGGCGTTCAAGAAACAGCGCCCCGTGGACCCGGCGCACTGGCAGGACGCCGCGCGCGAGGCCGTTCCCTTCATGGACGTCGTCACGACCTCCGGCGTTGCGACCGGGGAAGAGGCCGGCGCGCAGAAGATCGGCCGGTTCAGGGCCGGCATCGGCGACGCGCCGCTGGCGCTGGCCTCGGGCGTCACGCCGGAGAACGCGCGGAAATACGCCGATGTCGATGCCTTCCTGGTCGCCACCGGGATCAACCGGCCGGGCGATTTCTACAATATCGACCCCGCCCGGCTGGCGCGGCTGATGCGGGTGACATCGGAGATCGGCAGCCATGGATAAGGGCCCCCGCGACGACCGCTGGTACCTCGGGCTGATGGCGCCGAACACCAAGGGCGCCAGGTTCGCCTGGCTGGACCCGACCTCCATCTACATCAACGGGGCGGCCTTCCACGACCTGCTGGACGACCTGCAGGCCGACCTGGAAGGCGTCGAGGCCGATGTCGTGGCGGGGCTGGACGCCATGGGGTTCGTCCTGGCGGCGGCCCTGGCGGCGCGGCTGGGCGTCGGGTTCCTGCCGATCCGCAAGGCCGGCAAGCTCTGCGTCGATACGGACAGCGTGGCGTTCACGAACTATTCGGGCCGGATCCAGCATATGGAGATGCGCCTGCCGGCCTTCGCTCCCGGAACGCGGGTGCTGCTGGTGGACCAATGGATCGAGACGGGCGGGACGATGGAAGGCGCCGTCGCCCTCGTCGAGCGCCAGCAGGGCCGCGTGGCTGGCCTCGTCGCCATCGCCATCGAAAACACGGAGCGCACGGCGGCGTTCCGCAGGCGCTATCCATGCGTCAGCGCCGTCCTGCCCGGCACGCGCTGGCAGCGGGAATGCGACGCGCAATTCCTGTCGAGCTTCGCCGGCTACCGGCCGGAACAGGCCTTTCCGGCGACGACATAGAGGCCGCATGAACGCGGTGGTATGTTCCGCGCCCGCCATTCATCGCATTGCGGAAACGGGACCGATGCGCAAACGGAAGCCGCCGCCGAAGCGGCGCAACCCGATGGCCCGCATGGTGCGCACCCTGCGCCCGCAGCGGGTCCGGAACCGCAAGGCATACACGCGCAAGGGGCGCCGCAAGGCGGCCGACCCGGCTACGGACCCCTCCGGAGCGGAGTGACGGGACGGCGCGCCTCTGCGGCGTTGCGGTCATGGCGCCGCGGCGGGCTTTGGGCCAGTCTGCCGGGTCATGGACCTGCACCTCTTCATCGGCAACGAGCATCCCCCGGACGCCCATATGGGCCGGAAGATGGCCGAGCATGTCGAGCAGCTCCGCCTCGCGCGCCAGGGCGGTTTCGACGGCGTGGCCATCGGCAATCACCTGTCCTACGGCGAAACGGCATGGTTCCCGCCGCTGGAGACGCTGCTGCATCTGGCGTCCGAGGCGGAAGGCATGCAGCTCGCCACCTGCATGCTGATCCTGCCGCTCTACCACCCGTTCCAGGTCGCCGAGCAGGCGGCGCTGCTCGATGCCGTCTCCGGCGGCCGGTTCACGCTCGGCGTGGCGCCCGGCTGGCAGCGGGACGAGTTCGAGCTGATGGGGCTCGATTTCGGGCGCCGGATCGGCCGCTACCTGGAAGGCGTGGACCTGATCCGGCGGCTGTTCACCGAGGAGGGCGTCAACTTCGCCGGGCGGCATTTCACGGCGGACGGGCTGACCCTGGCGCTCAAGCCCGCGCGCCGGCCCCGGCCGCCCATGTGGTTCGGCGGCAGCGTGGATGCGGCGGTCGAGCGCGCGGGCCGGCTGGCCGACACGCGCATCGGCGACAGCTGGGTCGCCTCCTCGCACCTGGTGGGCGACGTGGTCCGGCGCCAGGCGCAATCGTTCCTCGAAACCCTCGATGCGCTCGGCAAGCCGCCGCCCGCCCGCTTCCCGATGCTGCGCAATATCGTCGTCGCGCCGGACCGGAAGACGGCGGTCCGCGAAGCGGGGCCGTTCCTGGAGGCGAGCTACCGGGTCTTCGGCCAGTGGGGCCTGTTCGAGACCATCGGCGGGGCTGAGAAGGGCCAGCCGGACCTCGACGAACTGCTGGCCGGGCGGGTCGTGATCGGCTCGCCGGAGGAAGTCGCGGACGAGCTGCTTTCGCTCGCGGAGGCGACGGGCTGCAACCGCATCGTGACGCGCATCCAGTGGCTTGGCATGGACCAGCGGCTCGTGCTGCGCAGCATCGACTTGCTTGCCGACCGGGTTCTGCCGATGCTCCGCAAGGAAGCGCGTGCGTGAAGGCGGGGAAGGAAACGGGATGACGGAGACTTACAGGGGCGGCTGCCATTGCGGTAACATCCGCGTGGCCTACCGCACGGCGAAGCCCGTCGCCGAATGGCCGATCCGGGCCTGCCAGTGCAGCTTCTGCCGCAAGCACGGCGTACGCGCCACCGGCGATCCCGAAGGACTGCTGGAGATCGCGATTGCGGACGAGGCGAATGTGGACCGCTACCGCTTCGGGCTCGGCATCACCGATTTCCTCATCTGCCGGGCCTGCGGCGTCTATGTCTCGGCGCTGGTCGAGGAGCCCGGCGGCCTGCTCGCGACCCTGATCGTCAACACGCTGGACCTGCCGCAGGACGGGTTCCCCGATCCCGCCGCGGCGCACTATGACGACGAAAACGAAGAGCAGCGCCTCGCAAGGCGCCGCCTGCGCTGGACGCCGGCCGCCATGGTGGCGCCGGCCGCGCTCGCCCGATAACGCAAGGATCCGGTTTCCGGGAGGTTATTCAGATGTCGCTCGACAGCCCTGTAATCGTGGACGGACTGATCGTCTCCGACTGGAGCCGCGAGGTCTTCGAGGAGATGCGCGACGGGGGGCTCACCGCCGCCAACTGCACTTGCGCGGTGTGGGAGAATTTCCGCGAGACGATGGACAATATCGCGGCATGGCAGGGCTGGTTCCGCGACCATGGCGACATCCTGGTCCAGGCGCGCTCGGTCGCCGACATCCGCGCGGCGAAGGCGGCGGGCAAGGTCGCGATCTTCCTCGGCTGGCAGAACAGCTATCCCATCGAGGACCGGGCGGACTACCTGCCGCTCTTCCACGATCTCGGCGTGCGGGTGATCCAGCTCACCTACAACACGCAGAACCTGGTCGGCTCCGGCTGCTGGGAAAGCCGGGACAGCGGGCTCTCGGATTTCGGGCGCGACGTGATCGACGAGATGAACCGGCTCGGCATCCTGGTGGACCTCAGCCATGTCGGCGACGAAACCAGCCGCGACGCGATCCTGCATTCGAAGCAGCCTGTGGCCTACACCCATTGCGCCCCCAATGCGCTCTTCGACCACCCCCGCAACAAGCCGGACGAGATGCTGAAGCTCATCTCCGACCGGGGCGGCTTCACCGGCGTCGTCGCCTACACGCCCTTCATGGCGCAGCAGGGCGAGGCCACGGTGGACGATGTGGTGGCGCTGCTCGACCACACCATCTCCGTGGCGGGGGAGGAGAATGTCGGCATCGGCACCGACTTCACCCAGGGCCACGGCGTTGCGTTTTTCGAATATCTGCGCTCCGACAAGGGCCGCGGCCGCGCGCTCTCCGCGCCCATGGCCAGCCGCCCGCCCAACCCGAAGGGCCTCGACGGCATGCGCGACTACCCGAACCTCATCGCCGCCATGGACCGCGCCGGCTGGTCCGACGCAAGGATCGAGAAGGTCGCCGGCGAGAACTGGCTGCGCTTCCTCGGCGAGGTGTGGCGGGGGTAGCGGTGTTTGGCGGTGTAACGGGCCGAGCCGAACGACGCGCGGGATGGCAGCAACGAATTCAGGTGGAGAAGGCGGTGCGGGCTGGCCCGATGTCGCCTTAGCGATTGTGGCGTTCGCACGGGAAGATACTGCGAAATTCGTAACTGCCCAGGAGGTCTGGCGGTAGCGGCGTTGTCGCCCTGGATTGTTTCAGGCGTATTCGATGTCGTCGATGAAGCTTTCGGAGGAGCCGTTCAGGGTTTTGAGGACGTCCCGTCCCTGCTTTTGGGCTGTGGCG
>JAJDYL010000127.1 GCA_022825195.1 Alphaproteobacteria bacterium | reverse complement strand
CGACGGCATCCCGGAGATGACGCTGCCCCGTGCAGCGGCGGTGGCAACCGCCAATCCGGCGGAGGCGATCGGGCTGGAGGACCGGGGCGAGGTCGCCGCCGGCAAGCGGGCGGACTTCGTCCGCGTCAGGGAGGTCGAGGGCGTCGCGGTCGTGCGCGGCACATGGCGCGAAGGACAGCGGGTCGTCTAGGCGGGAGCGGGGAGACCATGTCGGCAGTGGACCGCATTGTGGAAATTCTGGAGACGAGCGGCGCGGCGCAGTATGGGGACGAGGCCGTCAGCCAGCTTCAGCACGCGCTGCAATGCGCGCATCTGGCGGAACGCTCCGGAGCGTCCGATTCGCTTGTGGTCGCGGCGCTGCTGCACGATATCGGCCACCTGATCCACAAGCTCGGCGAAGACGCCGCCGCGAGGGGCATCGACGACCGCCACGAGGCGCTGGGGCGCAAGTTCCTCGCCCGCTGGTTCGAGGAGGACGTGACCGCGCCGGTGGGCCTGCATGTCGATGCCAAGCGCTGGCTCTGCGCGACCGATCCGGCCTATTTCGACACGCTGTCGCCGGCTTCCGTGCGGAGCCTGGAGCTGCAGGGCGGCCCGTTCACCGAGGCCGGGGCGGCGGCGTTCATCGCAAGGCCCCATGCGCATGAGGCGGTGGCCGTGCGCCGCTGGGACGAGCAGGCCAAGGACCCCGGGGCCGTGACGCCGGGCCTCGACCGCTACCGTCCCTGCATCGAAGCCGCGCTCCGGAATTGACCGTCGGCTGCCTCGTGCTCACCGTCGGCCCGAGCGGCGCCGGCAAGGACACGCTGCTCCGGCGGGCAGAAGCCGAACTGAGGCCGGACGCGCGGTTCTGCTTTCCCCGGCGCTGCATCACGCGGCCGGCCGGGGATCCGCACGAGGACCATATCGCGCTGACGGAGGCGGAATTCCGCGCGCGCGAGCAGGCCGGCGAATTCAGCCTGGTCTGGCGCGCGCACGGCTTCGGCTACGCGCTGCCCGGAACCGTCGGCGGCCTTGTCGCGGAGGGACGCATCACCGTGGCCAACGTGTCGCGAACCGTCGTCGCCGAGGCCCGGAGCCGGTTCGCGCGCGTCGCCGTCATCCAGGTCACGGCAAGCCGGGAGACGCTCGCGCGCCGCCTCGGCGAGAGGGGCCGGGAATCGCCGCAGGACCGGGCCCGCCGCCTCGCCCGGCAATTGCCCGCCGGCATCGAGGGCCCGGAAGTCCGCACCCTCGTCAATGACGGTCCGCTGGAACCCGCAGTCGAAGCCTTTGTGGAAATGCTCCGCTCGTTTGCGGGATAAGGCCTCCTACTCGGCGGCTTCCGCGGAGACCGGCGCCTCGACGATGCGGGTCTCGAAATTCGCCGGCGCCACGATTTCCAGCACCTCGAAGTCCTTCGAGCAGGCGATTTCGCGATGCGGGATGCCGGGGCGCTGGTTGATGCAGTCGCCCTTCTCGATGCGCCTGACACCCTGGCCCTCATATTCGAACTCGGCCCAGCCGTTCAGCACCATGACGAACTGGAAGGTGCAGTCATGCACATGCCAGTGCTGCACCTCGTCCTTCATCTCCTTGCCGTTCGCCTTGACGATATGGGCGACATAGTCGCCCCTGGTCGCCGCCTTGATGCCGAGGTCGCGATATTCGAAGATCTCGCGCAGGCCCTCCGTCCATACGGCCTCCGCGGCCCTGTTGTGCGCAAATTCCCAATTGTCGGTCATGGCGTCCTCCGTTTGCTGCGGGCAATCCTACAATCGGCGCCGCGAACCGTAAATCGGACCGGCGCTTCGTGGTAATGATGCACCTCCGGAGACCGCTGCCGACGCACCAGGGGAGACTGCCGATGACCGAAGCCCGCACCGACCTTTCGCAATGGCGCGAGCCCGGGGCGCTGATCGAGACCGGTGAACTGGAGGCGAGCCTGGGCGCGCCGGAGCTGCGCATCGTGGACTGCACCACGTGGCTGAGGCCGGCGGAGCCCGGCGACGACGCCCCCTACCGCGTCGTGCCGGGGCGGGCGGAATATGACGAGGCGCATATTCCGGGCGCCGTGTTCCTGGACCTGCAGGGAACGGCTTCGGACCCCGGCACGCGCCTTAAATTCATGGCGCCGTCGGCCGAGCGGTTCGCGGCGGCCATGGGCGGGCTCGGCATCGGCGACGCATCCCGCGTGGTGCTCTATTCGGCCGGCAGCATCATGTGGGCGACCCGGGTCTGGTGGATGATGCGCGCCTTCGGCTTCGAAGGGGCGGCCGTGCTCGACGGCGGCTGGGAGAAGTGGAAGGCGGAGGGACGCCCCGTTTCCTCCGAGCCCGCGCAATACCCGCCGGCGCGCTTTACCGCCGCGCCCGCGCCCGGCCGGTTCGTGGACCGGGACCATGTGCTCTCCCGGCTGGACGACGAGGGCACCGTCATGGTGAATGCGCTCGCGCCCGCCTTCCATCTGGGCGAGGGGCCGAGCCGCTATGGCAGGCCCGGCCGCATCCCCGGCAGCCTCAACGTGCCGGCGGCCAGCCTGCTCGACCCGTCGAACGGGGCCTTCGTGGCGCTGGACGAGGCGCGGCGGCTGCATGAGGAGGCCGGAATCGGCCGGGACCGCCATGTCGTCGCCTATTGCAGCGGCGGAATCTCAGCGACTGTCGGCCTGTTCCTGCTGCACCAGCTCGGCTATGACGACCTCACCCTCTATGACGGGTCGATGGGAGACTGGGCCCCGGACCCCGGCCTGCCGATAGAAACGGGCCCGCAACAGCCGTCGCAGCGCCGGAGCGAGTCATGACCCTTCAATTCCGCAAGCTTCACCCGCATTTCGCCGCCGAGGCGGGTCCGGTCGACCTCCGCACGGTGCATGACGAGGAGAGGCTCGAACGCATCCGGGCGGCCATGGACGAACACGCCGTGCTCGTCTTCCGGGACCAGGCGTTCTCGGGCGGGGAGCAGCTCGATTTCGCCGCGCGGCTCGACGGGGAGCTCCACCGCAAGACCGGCTTCAGCGTTCTGCAGAAGAACCGCTTCGGCGACGAGGCGCTCTCCGATGTCTCGAATGTCGAAGCGGACGGGCAGGTCGTGGAAGCCGACAGCCGCCGGCGCCTCTACAGCCTCGGCAACCGGCTCTGGCACACGGACGCCTCATTCCAGGACCCGCGCGGCCGTTACTCCATGCTCGCCGCCCTCGTGGTGCCGCCGGTGCCGGCCGACACCGAGTTCGCGGACATGCGCACCGCATACGACACGCTGCCGGAGGAGACGAAGGCGGGGCTGGAAGGCCTGCGCGTGCATCATTCCATCGCGCACTCGCGCATGACGCTCGGCTTCGAGTTCTCCGAGGAGGAGCGCGAGCGGCTCAAGGGCGCGGTCCACCCGCTGGTGCTGACCAACCCGCGAAACGGCCGGCGCGCGCTCTATCTCGCCTCGCACGCGTCGCGGATTCTCGACCGGCCCATCCCCGAAGGCCGGCTGATCCTGCGCGAGCTGACGGAGCATGCGACGCGGCCGGAACTGGTGTACCGGCATTCCTGGCGGGACGGCGATTTCGTGGTCTGGGACAATCGCGCCACCATGCACCGCGCCTGCCGGTTCGACGATACCGCGCACCGCCGCGAGATGCGCCGCGTCACCACGCTCGACACCGGCGACCCGGCCCGGGTGGCGCAGCCGGCATAGAACGGAATCCGTTTGAGTTAGACTGCGGTTTGGAGCCAAGTCCAAACTCGTCACCCCGGCCCGGAGGCCGGGATGACGGTTGGGGGCCAAGGCGGCAATGTTTGCAACCCCTCCTCACGGCCCGGTACGGTGGGATATCGCAGCAATGAAACCCCTCGAAGACATCCGTGTGCTCTCGGTTACGGTTTTCCTCGCCGGGCCGTTTCTCAGCATGACGCTTGCCCGCTTCGGCGCGGAGGTCGTCAAGGTGGAGATGCCGGGCGCGGGCGACCCGATCCGCAATGCCGGCCCCTTTCACGGGCCGAAGGGGATCAATGCCGAGCGGCAGACGGAAGACGACCTCTCGATCCGGTTCCTGAAGCGCTCCGAAGGCGTGAAGAGCGTGACCCTCAACCTCAAGGACCCGGAGGGACGGGGCATGTTCCTCGACATGGCGAAGCGGTCCGACGTGGTGATCGAAAACCTGTCGCCCGGCTCCATGAAGCGGATGGGCCTCGGCTACGGCGAGGTTTCCGCCGTCAATCCGGGCATCGTCTATTGCTCCATCGCCGGCTACGGCCAGACCGGCCCCTACAAGGACCTGCCCGCGCACGACCACCAGATCCAGGCCATGTCCGGCATCATGGACATGAACGGCGCGGCCGACGGCCCACCCACGCGGATCGGCGTGTTCGTCGGAGACCTGGTGACGCCGCTCTACGCCGCCTACTCGATCCTGGGCGCGCTCCGCCACAGGGAGAAGACCGGCGAGGGGCAATATCTCGACGCCTCGATGATCGACACGCTCGCAACGCTCATGTTCATGGAGCCGATGGAGCATGTCCTGCATGAGGGACAGCCGGTGCGCGCCGGCAATGACAGCCGCAACGACGTGACCGGCCTCTACCGCCTGGCCGACGGCGACGTGATTATCACGGTCGGCCTGTCGCTCCGCCTCGACGCGCTGCTGGGCGCGCTCGGCGCTTCCGGGCTTCTGGAGGACCCCCGGTTCGCCACCCAGGAAAGCAGGGAAGCGAACATCGACGGGCTGCGCAAGGAGATCCAGGCGCGTCTCGGCGAATATACCTGCGAGGAAGGCATCGCCCTGCTCCAGAGGGCGGGCGTCCCGGTCGCGCGGGTGCGCACGATCCGGGAAGCCGTCGAGGACGAGCATTTCCGCGCGCGGGGCACGCTCAGGCCCATGTACCGCCAGGGCTCCGGCGACCCGGTCGAGCGCGGCATCGTCTCCGGCTTCCCGGTGAAGTTCTCCGGCGGCGACCTGCCGAAGCTCGAAGGCGGCGCAAAGCTCGGCCATCACAACCGGGAGGTCTATGAACGGCTCCTCGGTCTCGATGCGGACGCTCTGGCCGGCCTCCGGGAACGCGGGGTGATATAGGGGCCGAACCGCCCGGCGGCAGGGCCTGCCGGATTCACACATCTCGTTCCGGTCTGTATCCGGCGCATCCGCCGACCCGGCTGCGCCCCTTTTGTCACTCCGGACTTGATCCGGGTATCCGCTTCGGCGGGTGCAATCGGCCCGTTCCTGTCGATGTGCGTCATTCCGCGGCCTCTCTCTCGAGCAGCTTCTGCCCCGGCGCCTTCGGCGTGCCGTCGCCGTTCACGTACATGTAGAGCGTGGTCGTCGTGATGCCGAGCCGGCGCGCCAGGTCCTGGGCGTTGGTCTCGCGCGAGGCCATGGCGTTCATCGCCATCCGGAGCATGGCCCGGTCCATCTTGCGCGGGCGCCCGTGTGCGCGAGGCGGCGGGAGGGACCCCTGCCGAAGTGTCATGAAATGTCATGATCTGTCATGGGGCCGGTCTGGGCTCCGGCCGTTTGCGCCGGTCCGGCGGTCGTTCGCAGGGCATCGAAACCTCCTTTCCGTCCCTGGTCCCGGACGCCCCGTTGCCGGAGGAGCGTGCCTCTCTCGCGCATAATGCGCGCGCGCCCCGCGGCGGCGCGTGTGCGCCCGCGCGCGCGGCGGCGGGGGCGGGCCTTGCGGCCAACGCCGCCGCCGGTCGGGGTCGGGGGTCGTTCATGGTCATTCGTGCCTCCTGTTTCGGGGCCAGGGGCGGGACGGGGTGTCCCTGTTTCGCGCGAATTGCGGGCGGGCCTGCGCGCGGGCGGGCGGGCGTACCGCGGCGGCGCGGTTCGCGCGCGTGATTGCCCGCGTGCGCGCGGGCTGGGCAGAGGGCGCACCCCTCCTGCCTGCTCACGCCGGGGGTTTTGCGGCCCCCAGCCATTGCTTTCTGCAGAAAAGCCGAACGGCGGCCCCGGAAGCCGCCCTTCTCTCATGCCTATTCTACACCATTCCTCGGAAAGTCAAGTCATATCTAGAACAAAAATTGAAGATATAGGACAAATTTCTTACATCCCGTTGAATTAGCGGAATAATATCGGTGTTGCCGGATTGCAACCCATGAAGAACGGTGCTCCACCGCATCCGCAACCGCAGTGCTAGTTATCAACGAGCCCCAGCCGTTTCCGGCGACGCTGCTCGTATAGACCAAGCGCGTGCAAGGGGAAGTACTGGCGGTAGAGCGCGTAATCCAGGAGTGCTGTACGGAAAAAAACGCCGGCCATGTCCTGCTTGGGCCAAGTCCCGTCTGCTTCCTGCGTATCGAGCAGGAAGCCGGCGCCCCGTGAAATCGCAGCCCAGTCCGTTTCGCCTGCCTCAAGGAGTGCGATCAGCGCCCACGCGGTCTGTATGATCTGGCTTTCCCGATGTGGAACATAGCGGCCGCTCAGGCAGCCGCTGTGGTGTTCGCCCCATCCCCCGTCCTGCCGCTGGCGCTCCAACAGCCAGCGGCAAGCCGCGCGCAGTGCCGGATCGCCCGGACCGGCCCGGTCCGAAACAAGGCCTCTGATGCCGAAAAGGGTGCCGTAGATGTACTGGACCCCCCATACGCCGCGCCAACTGCCATCAGCCGCCTGGTTCCGGCGCAACCACAAGGCGCCGCGAGCGATGGAATCGGCAACCGCCAACCTGTGACCAATTTCGGGAAATCGATCCCGGCAGGCAGCCAGCGCCGCGACGCAGGATGCGGTGCATTCGACAAAAGAATGCTCGGTCATCGATTCGCCAAACATCTCTGCAGGATTCAAGAACTCCAGACCGACTGCCGAGCGTCTCGCCTCATAACTGCCGAAGCCGCCATCGGGGTTCTGGCTTCGCAACATAAAGCCGGCCGCTTCGCCAAGCACGGACGAGTCCGCGTTATCTCCGTGGACAGCGACGAGTCCCAGCACCGCCTCCGCTGTGCAATCACTCACCGGCCAGCCATGCCACCCGCCGGCGAAGCACCAGCCACCTTTGGGGTCAGCGCGACAGGCTTCACGAAACCGCTCGAAGCTGGTCCTGATCTGTTCGCCAAGCAGAAAATCGGCGCCGCGCCGGAGCGCATCCCGAACACGGTCCGTCTCGGGCACGGTGGCCAGAGCCTGCAGTGCGAACCCGGTATCCCACGAAGCACTTCTTGCCCCGGTAACCCGCAGGCCATCGTCTTCGTCTTCCCAGATCCAGCCATCCATTTTCGTAAGCGGTGCGGGGGAGGCACCCGGCTTTCAGCTTGACGGCGGGATGAAGCTCCAGGGGAGAAGTTCATCGATGCGGCTGTTGGGGTGGCCGGCGGCGATTTTCTCGAGCGTGTCCTTGAGCCAGGCGTAGGGTTC
>JAJDYL010000133.1 GCA_022825195.1 Alphaproteobacteria bacterium | reverse complement strand
AGCCGCAAAGCCACCAACTGTGTTGACCATGCCTGCGAAAGGTCCTGCCGCAGGCGACGGTGCCTCATGTTCGAGAGGCCGTGCTGAGCCGGAACGTCGTGAGGTTCGGTGCTTGACATCAACTGCCCCATTACGGAAGGCTCCGATCAAAGGATTGGGAACTGCCCGGTCGACAGAAGGGTCCTGGAGCTTCCGGGGCCCTTTTGTTTTGCGGTGCGGATTTCAGGGAAGGCATTTCATCTCGCCGATCCTGGGACGGATGATGTCGAAGGCGCGGTTCGGCTGGTTCGGGCGCAGTTGCGACAGCGCGATGGGGCGCGCGGTCAGATCGGCGAGTTGCAGGCCGACGGAGTTCGCGGCCTTGGAAACGAATACCGGGTGGAATCCGAAGCGCCCGAAATCCTGCGGCGCCCGGCTGGCGGCGATGCGGCGGAATTCCAGTTCCAGGTCGCGATCCTCCTTCCCGCCCCGGCTCTCGAAGACGACATGGACCGCCTTGCCTTGCTGGCCGGCGGCGCCCAGCATGGCATGCAGCTGCTCCATGCAGAAGCGGAGCGCGATCCGGTAGGGGTTCGCGGGGCGGTCCTCTGCGCTGCGCAGGCGCGGCTTGTCGATGACCGCGGCGAAGATGGTCATCGGCATTGCCTCCATGAGCCGGTTCAGACCGTCGTGGAAGCGTTCGCGCAGTGCGCGATCGGTCATCAGGATCGCGAATGGCCCCTTGCTCTTGCGGATGTCGTGCTCATGCAGCACGACGGCATCGTGGCCCCAGACGGCGAACTTGAACTCCAGGATGGCAGGCACGACGGTGGCGGCGTAGTCGATCTTGCGCACGACGCAGAACACCAGCGCGAACACCGGATATTGCGGGTCGATGGAGACGAGACCGTGATCGCCGCTCTCGTCGGCGTAAACGACAAAATCGGAATAGTCGGCCAATGAGCGTCTCCGCGATCGCCTCGTCGACGGCGATCCCCGTCAATCTAGCCCGCGGGATGCCGCCGGGATAGCCGATCGTTCCAGCCGGGTCGCTGAAGGGAAGCGCCGGCCTGGCATCCCTGTCACAGCCCTCCGGTCCCGTCGCGCCGCATTCCGGCCGGCCCTCCGATTCGCCCGCAACCGCGTTTCCGGTGCCGACTCCGGGACCGGACGAGACCGCTCCGGGCCGGTCTCCGCCGGGGCATTCGCAATTGCGATCATCCTCGGGGGCTCTCAAGGGCTCTCCAGCATCCTCCCGGGGGTGGTCGTTTTCAAAATGCAAAACGACCGTCCCCGCGATCCGTTTTCTGCGCTTCGATGGCCCCCGGTGCGCCCGGAGCGGTCCGGGCGCCGGCGAAGGCCCAGGACCGGTGTCCCGGGCAGGCAGGAGACGGAGACGATGAACGGAGTGGAATATCTGAACACGGAGCAGGCCGCGCTGGTGGTCGGCCTCGCTCCGAAGACGCTGGCGCGCTACCGGGTCACCGGCGCGGGGCCGGTGTACCACCTGCTCGGGCGGCGGGTGCGCTATCTGCGCGAAGATCTGGATGCGTGGGTGCGGAAGCGGCGCCGCAAGTCGACCTCGGACGACGGCACCGCGCTTGCCGGCCCGGACACCGATCCGGGAAGCGGAGCGGCGCGATGATCGGGCCGGCAGCCTGCATGGCGTCTTCCGGCAGCGCATGGCGCGGGGCGGCCGTCGCGACGCTTGCGGTGGCGGCCGTGCTGGCGGGCGCGGACGCGGCGCTGGCGACCACGGACACCACCTTCGACGCGCCGCTCGACACGGTGGAAGGCATCGTGGGCGGCACCGGCGGGCAGCTCGCGGCGGCGCTGGCGGTCGGCGCGGCGCTGGTCGGCTCGGTGCTGCGCTTCAACGCCATGCAGCTGATGGGCGCGGTCGGGGTCGGCGTCGCCGCCGGCGCCGGCACCGGCATCGTCACCGGCCTGGTCGGCACGGCGATCGTCTGAGGCCGCGGCGATGAGCGACGCCAGGAGCGATGTCATCCCGCGCCGTCTCGACGATCCGGAGCGCTGGCTGTTCTGGACCGTGGACGAGGCGGCGGTGCTGATGGGCCCGGCCCTGCTGGGTCTGGCGGCCAACCAGTTCCCGACCGGGCTGGTCGCCGGTCTCGCCGGCTGGCTGGTGCTGCGCCGGGTCAAGCGCGGCGGCGGGGCCAATATCGCGCGCTACGCCCTCTACTGGTTCCTGCCCGACTTCGTGCTGCGCCTGAAGGCGACGCCGCCGAGCCATCTGCGCCGGTTCACGGGCTGAGGCGGGACGATGCGGCGCGCCGATCTCGATCTTGCCGTCCGTCGGGTGCGCGACATCCGTCTGGCGCTCGGCCTTCTGCTGATCCTGTCCATGGCGGCCAACCTGGCGCTGACGGTGGGGTTCGCGGGACGCGAGACCGTCACGGTCATGGTGCCGGCGGCGGCGGGTCCGGCCTGGGAGGTCGGCGGCAGTGCTGCGGGCGAAGGCCCGGCCGGTGCGCGGTATCTGGAGGACATGGCGCGCACGGTGGCGGTGACGCTGCTGACCCTGACGCCGGAGAACGCGGCCAATGTGCGGGCGGCGGCGGCGCGCATGAGCCATCCCTCGGCCAGGGGTGCGATCGGCGCCTGGGTCGAGGCGGAAGCCGCGCGCATGGCGGGACGCGATCTCGCGAGCGCCTTCTATCCCGACCGCATCGAGGCCGACGCGGAGCGGCTCCGGGTCGAGATATCGGGCGAGCTGGTGACCTGGATCGGCCGCGAGGAGGCCTCGCGCGAAGACCGGCGCTACCGCCTCGCCTTCCGCATCGAGGCCGGACGCATCGGTCTCTTGCGCTTCGAACAGATGGAGGATTGAAGAATGGCCCGGATGTACCGGCATGCGCTCGCGGCGCTCGCTGTCGCGCAGTTCATGCACATGGCCCTGCCCGCTCCGGCCGCCGGGATGCAGCTGCTGGAGGCGGTCGACCATGCCAAGCTCGCGGCGGAGGTCTCGGCGACGGAAATCAACCGCATCGCGCTCATCGGCGACCGGGTCGCTCGGGTGGTGCGCGCCCCGGACGGCTTCGCGGTCGAGCACGACGCCGCCTCGGGCGATCTCTGGCTGCGGCTGGCCGGGACGGACCCCGGGGAGGGCGGCCGGTACGCGGAGGCAAGCCTGTTCATCGGTACGGAGAAGGGCTTCACCTACAGGCTGACGCTGACGCCGACGGTGCGCGACGCGGCGCAGATCCTGATCCGCAACGCCGACGCGTTGCCCGAGGCAAACCCTGCCGGTGATGTTCGACGCCCCCCAGCCGCCGATCCCCATATCGCCGCGCTGGTGAAGCTGGTGCGCGCGGTAGCGCGGCGCGAGCTGCTGCCCGGCTATGAAATCCTCGCCGGGAGCGGCGCGCCCGCTTCCGGCCTCACCCTCATCGAGACCTGGCGCGGCCCGCGCTTCCGGGCGCTCGTGTTCGAGGCCGGCCGTTCCGCGCCCTCCGGCGGGGACGGGCCCGCGGGCCTCGCCGGGACCATCGAAGCACTGCCACTGCCGGGCACGGGCCGGGTGGCCGCCCTATGGCTGGCGGCGACCGGCAGCGGCCCCACGGGCGGACGGCTGGTCGTGGCGGTTGTTGAGGCGGCCCGCGCGGAGACTTCGCGATGAGCGCGCAGCAGGACTCCCCCGGCTCGTGGGCCGGGGCAGGCGGCGATCCCGGCGCGGTGCGCCGCCGCCAGCTGCTGCTGTTCTCGGTCATCGCGACGGCGGCGCTGGTCGCGGTGGCGCTCTGGATGGGCGCTGGCGGCGGCAAGGCCCCGTCCGCGCCCGGCGGCATCGAGGCCGGGATCGTCGCGCCCGACATGGCCGAGCAGGTGTGGACGCGGCGCTCCGAAGCCCGGCTCGGCGAGATCGAGACCCGGCTGCGGGAACTCACTCGGGAGGCGCGGTCGGTCCGGAGCGAGAACACGCAGCTGCGCGCCAAGCTGGAGCGGGACGCGGCCGACGCGCGCACGGTCATCGACCGGCAGGCGGCGGCGATCGCCGATCTCGAACGCCGGCTTCAGGCGCCGGGCGCAACGGGCGGCGCGCTGTCCGTTCCGCAGGCGGGCAATGGCAACGCCGGCGACGTGTATTTCCGGGCGCCGGCAGGAACAGCCCCGTCCGGCAACGGCGCGCAGCCGCAACCGGCGCCGGGCGCCCTCACGATCGAGACCTTCGAGCTCGAGGATGGGCCGCAGTCGTCGCTGACCGATCCCCGCACCGGCCCCGAGCTGGTGGCCGACGCGGTCGCGAAACCCGTCTCGGCCTGGCTGCCGGCGGGCGCCCATGCGCAAGCCGTGGTGCTGGCCGGCGTCGACGCCTCGGCCGGCATCTCGTCGCAGGGCGATCCCCGCCCCGTGCTCATGCGCATCATCGGCCCCGCCTGGACCGCGGCCCCATCGGGTTCGGGGGACGGAACCGCCCTCAAGGTCGACGTCGACGGCTGCACGGTGACGGGCGCGGCGCACGGCGACCTCTCCTCGGAGAAGGTCTATGTCCGCTTCCGCACCATGACCTGCGCCGGGCCGGAGCCCGGCACCGTGATCGAGACCGACGTGGCGGGGTTCGTCGCGGGCTCGGGCAAGACCGGGGTGCGCGGCCCCGTGGTGAGCCGCGAGGGCGCGCTGGTCGAGAAGGTCTTCCTCGCCGGCATGGTCTCGGGCGTCGGCCAGGGCGTGAGCCAGGCGTTCCAGCCCCAGGCGGTGGCAACCGGCGCGGGCGGTGCGGCGGTCGCCAACACCGCGCTCTCCGACATCGGCCGCGCCGGTCTCGGGGCGGGTGCGTCGTCGGCCGGCCAGAAGGTGGCCGACTACATGATCCGCCGCGCCGAGCAGTACCAGCCGGTGATCCAGCTCCAGGCCGGCATGAAGGTGACGCTGGTGTTCCTCGAAGGCGCCCGCATCGACGGCCGCGCGCCACAACCGCAATCCGCACAGAAAGGGAAATAAAATGACCGTCGAGTTGAAACATGCGCGCAGGTCGGCGGCCCGTCCCGGCCGCCGAGCCGGGATCCCGGCTGCCGCCCTTGCCGCCCTGCTGCTTGCCGGTTGTTCGTCGGGCCATATCGGCGATGACTGGCAGTGCCCGCTGGCGGCGGGCGGGTCGTGCTCCAGCGTCGCCGCCGCCGATCCGGCGGTGCCGAAGACGGGCGCCGCGCCGGCAAGGGCGCCCGGACAGCCGATCCGGCTGCTGCCCCGCGAATGGGATGCGGATCGCATGGACCGCAAGGATCGGAGCGCCGCGTCGGTGGCGGCAACCCGCTCCTGCGAGGCGGACTGCGGTTTCGATCCTTTCGCCTGGCTCGCCCGGCTGTTGGGCGCGGATATCGACGAGGATCGCCCGGAAGCGCAAGACGCCGGGCGGACGGCGACGGAGGCCGCCCCCGCCATGGCCGTCGCCTCGACGGCCGCCCCCGCAACGCCGAGCCATGACGGCCTGCAATCCGACGATCTGCGCACCGGCGAGACGGTGGCGCGCATCTGGATCGCGCCCTTCGTCGATGCCGGCGGTGTCTACCGCGAGGCCTCCCATGTCCGGGTCGTGCTGGAGCCCGCCGGCTGGAGGCTGCGGTAATGGCCGCGCTCGGACGCCTGCTGGAGCTGTTCGAAGGACCGGAGGCGCCGGGCCCCTGGACGCCGCCCGCCCTGCCGGCCGCGCTGCACGCGCTCCTGCCCTGGCGCGCCTTCGACGAATCGAGCGAGCTCTTCGTCAACGCCGGCTCGGTCGGCTTCGTGCTGGAGCTGCCGCCCTTCGCCGGGATCGACGCCGAGACCCTGGGGGCGCTCGCCGGCACGCTGGCCGACGCCGCACCCGAGCGCTGCACGATCCAGGTCCTCCACTGGGCGAGCCCGAGGTTCGGCGCCGCCTTCCGCGCCTGGGCCGGGCCCCGCACACAGGCGGAAGGCGCGCTGGGCCGCATGGGCGCCCGCCGCCGCGATCTTCTCTCTCCCGGCGGCTGGCGGCGGCTGCATGACGGGGGACCGCCCTTCACGCTCTCCGACTACCGGGTGTTCGTCACCGCCTGCCTGGCGGGGCCGCCCGGCCCGGCTTCCGAGACCGCCCTCGGCGCCTTCCGCCGGGCGCTGGAAGGCACCCTCGCCTCCGCCGGTGCCGCGTCTCGGAGGCTGGAACCGGACGGGCTGCTGTCGCTCGCGGCCGAGCTGACCGCGCCCGACATCGCCGGATACCGCGACGGCGGGACCGAGCGCCCCGTTCGCCGCTGGGCGCCGCGCGATCCGCTGCACGAGCAGTGCATCGCGCCCGGCCGCGCCGTCACCGTGTCCCCTACCGGCCTCGCATTCCACCACCCGGAGGGAGAAGACATAGCGGTGCGGGTGCTCTCCGCCCTGGCCTTCCCCGAAGTGTGGCCGGGCTGGCGGGGCAATGCGCTGATCGGCGACTTCCACCGCGACTTCCTCCAGCCCGGCTGTCCGGTGCTGACCTGCCTTACCGTGACCACCGGCGACGCGGCTGCCGGAGAGAAGGCCTTCCTCAAGGCGGCACGGGCGACCCAGCAGGCCGGCACCGGCATCGCCCGCTATCTCCCCGGCCTGCCCGAGAAGGCGCGCGACTGGCAGACCGTCACCGAGCGCCTCAAGGACGGCGAACGGCTGGTCCGCGCGTGCTACACGGCGGCCGTCTATGCGCCGCTGGACGCCCTAGACGAGGCCGAGCAGGCGGTGCGCGCGATCTATCACGGCCAGGGCTGGCGGGTCGGGGCCGAGCGCTACATGCAGCTCCCGTCCTGGCTCGCCTGCCTGCCCATGGCATCCGCCGGCGGCCTCGACGCCGATCTCGAACGCATGGGCCGGATGAAGACCCTGCTCACGTCGAGCGCGGTCAATCTCAGCCCCCTGCACGGCGAATGGCGCGGACAGCCGATGAACCCGGACAACCCGCCGGCGCTCTTCCTGATCGGGCGGCGTGGCCAGCCCGCGTGCTGGTCGCCCTTCGCCAACGAGGCCGGCAACTACAACGTCGCGGTCACCGGCAAGTCGGGCTCGGGCAAGTCGGTGCTGATGCAGGAACTCGTAACGGGGCTCATCGGCGCCGGCGGCGAGGCCGTGGTGATCGACGACGGGCGCTCGTTCCAGCATACGGCCGAGGCGCTCGACGGCGCGTTCATCGCCTTCGGCAAGGACCCGGCCTGCCTCAACCCCTTCGCCATGATCGACGCCGGGACGGCGGAGCATGACGGCGACTACCGGGAAGAGTGTTTCGCCATGCTGGCCGGGGTCATCGGGCGCATGGCGCGCCGTCGGGGCTCGATCGACGACATCGAGGCGGCGCTGATCGCCGAAGCCATAGCACAGGCCTGGGATGAAAGCGGCAACGCGGCCGATCTCGGCACGGTGCGGGACCATCTCGCGAAACGCGACGACCGCCGCGCCGCCGACATGGCGACCTCCCTCGGTCCCTGGTGTCCGGGCGGGGCGATGGGACGGCTGTTCGCCGGTTCCAACGTGCCCGACCTGGAGAACGCCATGACGGTGTTCGAGCTGGCCGAGCTCAAGGGCCGCGGCGACGTCCAGGCCGTCGTGCTGATGCTGGTGGTCTTCCTCGCCACCCAGCGCATGTATCACGGCCCCCGCACAAGGGCGAAGGCCATCGTCATCGACGAGGCCTGGGACCTGCTCTCCGGCGAGGACAGCCGCGCATTCCTCGAAGGCGCCGCCAGACGCGCCCGAAAATACCGCGGTGCGCTGATTACCGGCACGCAGTCGGTCAACGACTATTACGCCAACCCCGCCGCGCGGGCCGCCTGGGAGAACTCCGACTGGGTGATCTTCCTCGCCCAGAAGGACGAGTCGGTCGAGCTGCTGAAGCAGGAGAAGCGCATCCACTGCGATCCCGGCATGGAGCGGGCGCTCAAGAGCCTGACCACTGCCGACGGCAGATACGCCGAACTGGTGCTGCACGGCCCCGACGGCTGGCGGGTGGCAAGGCTGGTGCTCGATGCCTGGTCTGTGGCGCTGTTCTCCTCACGCGGCCCCGCATTCGCGGCAGTCGAAAACCTGAAGGCCGAGGGGCTCTCCACCGTCGAGGCCATCGACCGGCTGGCTGGGGGCGGTCCTCTCGCGGCCGCCGCCCGTGTCGCCGGGGACGGTGCGCCTGCCGCTGCCGGCCAATCCGAACCATCCGAAACGGAGGCAACCCCATGACCGCGAAACGAAGCCCGGCGGGTTCGACAGGCCCGCTCAACTGGCCCGACGATCCCGAGACCGTCACGGCGGAAGACGTCGATTTCGAGGCGCTGGCCCATGTGCTGGCCAATACCTGCCGCCGGGGCGGCTGCACCCGCCAGTACCATTCGGTCGCGGCCCATGCGGTGATCGTCAGCGAGGAGATCGAGGCGCTCGACGGGCTGGAGGGCGACGACCGGCGGACGCTGGCGCTGCATGCGCTGATCGCGAATGCGCCGTCGGCCTGGCTTCGGGGGCACCTGCCGGACTCGCAGCGCGCGGCGGACCGCGCCGGGAAGCTCGCCACCGGGATCGAGACCGCGGTGCGCGAAGCGGCCGGCCTCGAAGCCGTGCTCGGCGAGGAACATGGCGAACTGCTGCGTTTCGTGACCCGCATGGCGACCGCCGCCGAGAGCCGCGACCTGCTCGGCGGCGATGCGCCGGTGGGTGCCGGCGTTGCCTTCCCGCCGCTCAAGCGCCGCATCCGCGGCATGCCGCCGGACAAGGCCGCGGCGGCGTGGCTCGCCCGCTTCCGGGCGCTCGCCGGGCCGGACGCGGAACGGCGCGGCCGCATCTCGGGATCGGACGGGACGGGCGAGGCGGATGCGGCGCAAGCCTGACTTGGAGGGGCGTGAGCCCGGCTGGCCGGTGCTGGTTTCCGCGGTGCTGCTCTCGGGCGCGGTGGCGGCGGCCGTCGCGGCGGCGACGCTGCGCTACGGCGTCGAGCCCGCGCCGGGAATCGCCAGCGTGCGACTCGGCGAGATGACGGCGGGATACACGACGCGCGCCGCGGCCGAGGGCGGGACGGCGGAGGACGTGCGCGCCTGGGGCGCCGCGCTGGAAACCGCGCTCGACCGGGTTGCGGCGCACCGTCGCGTCGTGCTGCTTCCGGCGCGTGCGGTCGCGGCGGGAACGCCGGACCTGACGCTGGAGGTCGAGGCGGCGCTGGCGGCGATCCTCGCGCGCGGCCGGGCGGAGGGAATCGCAACGCCATCGGAGGACGGCCGGTGATCGCGGCGCGTCCGATATTCAACCGGCGGGACGACCGGCTACGCCGCCGCAGGGTCGGTCTCGCAGTCATGCTTGCGCTGGCGGTTCTGTGGCTGGCGGCGGCCTCGCGCGTCCACGTCAACGCGAGCTGGTCCGACGGGGCGTGGGGTTACGCCGCGTTCCCTCTGTTCGGCGCGGCACCGGAGATCGGCGACCGGGTGCTGTTCGATCCACCGGATTCCGTGGGCTCGAAGGTGCCGTATCTCAAGACGGTGCGGGGCGTGCCGGGGATGCGCGTCGAAGTCGACGAAGACGGGACGGTCTATCTGGACAGCGTTTCCGCCGGACGAGCCAAGCCGCATGCGCTTGACGGGCGGCCGCTCCAGGCCATTGCGCCGGGCGTCATCCCGCCGGGCTATTTCTACCTGCACGCTGACCACGCCGATTCCCACGACAGCCGGTATGCGGAGATCGGGCTGGTGCCTGCCGCACGCATCCTCGGGCGCGCGATCGCGATGCCGGACGTTCCGTGGCTCGGCCTGGACGGACCGCTGGTCGGGCCGGAGGATCCGGGAGAGGCCGGCGCGACGACGATCCCGCCGCACCCGGCGGCGGGAATATCGCGATGATGCGCCCCGCCACCCTGCTGGTCGCCGCGACGCTGGCCGCCCTGCCGGCCGCGGGCGTTCCTTCCACCGCATCCGCGAAAGACCTGGGCGTGCGCGGGGCGACGTGGGCCATCGCGGAACCGGACCTGCTCGCCGAAATCGAGGCGCGGCTCGTCGAGATGCAGCGCTCCGGCGAACTGGCGCGGCTGGAAGAGGAAGCCCGCAGCCGCGCCCGCCGGAAGCTGGAGGAGCCCGATCCCGTGCCCGGTATCGCGCCGGCACGGGAAGGTCGCAGCCGCCTGTTCGATCCGTCCATTGCGGTTGCAAGGGATATCCGCACGCCCGACGGCGTTCTCATCGCCGCGGCCGGAACGCGGGTCAATCCGCTGGAGCGGCTGCCGCTCACGCGCGACCTGATCTTCGTCGACGGAAGGCGCGCCGCCGAAATCGCCTGGGCGCTGGCCCGTGACCGCCCCGCGAAGATCGTGCTGCTCGCCGGGCGGCCGCTCGACCTGATGCGCCGCCATCGCCGGCCCTTCTTCTTCGATGCCGGCGGCCGTCTCGCCGAACGCTTCGCCATCGTCGCGACGCCGACGCTGATCGCGCAGGACGGACAGGCGCTGCGCATCACCGAGTTTCCCATCGAGCAGAAGGACTGAGCCATGCTGAACATGAACAGGGCGACGCTGCTGGGCCACGCCGGGCGCGATCCGGAGATCCGCGATCTCGCCAACGGCGAGAAGGCCGCGACCTTCACGCTGGCCACCACGGAGAAATGGAGGGACCGCGAGGGCCAGCCGGCGGAGGCGACGGAATGGCACCGGATCGTGGTGTACGGCCCCACGGTGGTGGCGGTGGAGACGATGCTGAAGAAGGGCGATGCGGTGCTGGTCGAGGGTCGCATCGCAACGCGCGAATACCGCGACCGGGAGGACGTTGCCCGGACGATCACCGAAATCGTCGTCGCCGGCAGGCAGGGCACGGTCAACATGCTCGGCGCCCGGCGCCGGGAAGTCGGTTCGTCGGAGCCCCCGGAATGAAGCTTCGCCTCCTCTCCCCGGCCGTCGTCGCGCTCGCGGCAATGCTGTGGGCCGCCCCGGCCTCGGCGCAGTCCTGCACCGGGCGGTTCGTCAACCCGATCTCGGACGTCTGCTGGGAGTGCCTGTTCCCGATCTCGATCGGGCCGCTCACCATCGGGAGCACCGGCGGCGTGGTGGATACGCCCAACCCGTCCTCGCCGATCTGCTTCTGCGGCTCGCCCATCCCCCGCATCGGCCTGTCGCTCGGGGTCTGGGAGCCGGCGCGCCTGATGGACGTGACCCGCACCCCCTGGTGCTTCCCCAACCTGGGCGGCCTCACCATCGATCCCGGCCTGCCCGCCGCAAGGGGCCGCACCGGGTCGGCCGGCGGCGACGGGGCGGCGGGCTCGGTCTGGCATGCGCATTACTACATGTATCCGCTCTTGAGCTGGATCGGGGTGCTGCTCGATCTCGGCTGCCTGGAGGGCGGTGGGCTCGACATCGCCTGGGTCTCGGAGCTGGACCCGGCCTGGCTCGACGACGAGCTTTCCTTCCTCCTCAACCCCGAGGCGGCGCTGTTCGCCAACCTGCCGGCGCAGGCGGCCTGCGCCGCCGACTGCGCCGCCGCATCCGTTGGCTTGCCGCTCGATCCCCTCTTCTGGTGCGCCGGCTGCCAGGGCGGGATGTATCCGCTGACCGGCAACGTCGCGGCGCATGTCGGCGGGGTGCAGGCCTCGCTGCTGGCGGCCCAGCGCCTGGTCTACCGTCTCCACCGCACCGGCCTCGCCTGGGGCACCTCGGGCTCGGCCGCGCTCTGCGGGCGCTACCCGATGCCGGTGATGAGGAAGAGCCAGTACCGCTGGCAGATGACCGAGCCGGTGCCGGCGACGACGCCCGCGACTGGCTGCAACCCCACCGGACGGTCCTCGGTGTTGTGGGAGTCCCTGCGCGAGCTGCCGGTCTCCGGCGAGAACTTCGGCTACCTGCTGTTCCGCAAACGGACCTGCTGCCTCCTGTGAACCCGATGAAACGCAACGCCAACCACGATACCGGCAAGGCCATGACGATCCGCTTCTCCGCTTCCCGAACCGCCCTTCTGCTGCCCGCCGCGCTGCTGCTTGGCGCCTGCGCCTGTGCGGCCCGTGCCGACGATAGTCCTGTCGTCAGCCCTGAAGCCGACGCATCGCGCCTGGTCGAGGACGTGCTGCGCCGGGCGGGCAGTGACGATCTTGGCAAGTGGACTCGCTCTCTCGTGGACCGCGCGCTCGAACGCGCGGGAGAGGCCGCCGGGCAGACGACCCCGGGATCGGGGTTCGGGGCAGGCGGGGCAGGCCCCGGACAGGCCGCGCCACTTCCGGCCGAACGCCATGCGGCGGGGATGGCCGGAGATGCGGCCGCCCGCAACGGTGCTGCCGAGGTGCTGATTTTCACCAGCTTGTTGGTGCCTCGGGCGAGCTGGCGGCAGTGGGCTGCCGAGGCGGCCGGGATTGGTGCGCTGCTGGTGCTGCGCGGCGTCGGCTCGGGCGGGTT
>JAJDYL010000079.1 GCA_022825195.1 Alphaproteobacteria bacterium | reverse complement strand
GCGGTCGGCCACCGGCAGATCGCCCACCGCGATGTCCTTCAGGAAGTCGAGGGCCCCTGGGGGCCGATGCGGCTGGTCGGCTCCGGCTTCCGGCTGGCGCACGGCTCGGGCGCCATAGACCGGCCGCCGCCCCTGCCGGGGCAGCACAGCGAGGAAGTGCTGCGCGAAGCCGGCGTGGACGACGCCCTGATCGAGCGCCTGCTCGCCAACGCCGGGGAAACCGCAGCCGGGGGAGAGACACTATGAGCAACCAGCAACCGCCCTTCCGCGCCGACCATGTCGGCAGCCTGCTGCGCCCGGCAAGCGTCGTCGAGGCGCGCCGCAAGTGCCTCGACGAGAAGACCATGCCCGCCGAGGAGCTGCGGGCGATCGAGGACGAGGCGATCACGCAAGCCATCCGCATGCAGGAGGATATCGGGCTCAAGGCGGTGACCGACGGCGAGTACCGGCGCCTCTTCTGGCACTACGATTTCATGGGGATGCTGACCGGATTCGAGTTCGAGACGCGCGAACTGGGGGTGCAGTTCGCCGGCGTGCGCCTGCCGCCGCTCTTCCCGACGATTACGGCCAGACTCGATTTCCCCGGCGACCACCCGATGCTCGACCATTTCAAATTCGTGGCCGCCAACACGACGGTGGCCCCCAAGATCTCGATCCCGGGCCCGAGCTGCTGCCATTTCCGTCTCACGCCGGAAGACATCCATGTGCCGGAATACAGGGACGCCGACCTCCTGTTCGCGGACATCGCGGCGACTTACCGGAAGGCCGTCGGAGCGTTCTACGATGCCGGCTGCCGCTATATCCAGCTCGACGACATCTTCTTCGCCTATCTTTGCGATCCGAAGCACCGCGCCCAGAAGCGGCAGGAAGGCTGGGACCCGGACCGGCTGATCGACCGCTACGCCTGGATGATGAGCGAGGCGATCGGGGACCGCCCCGACGACATGACCGTCGCGATGCATCTTTGCCGCGGCAACTTCCAGTCCACCTACGCGGCGGAAGGCGCCTACGACCCTGCCGCCGACGCGGTGTTCAACCGGACCGGGGTCGATATCTTCTTCATGGAATACGACACCGAGCGCGCCGGCGGGCTGGAGCCGCTCGGCCTGCTTGCCAGGGGCCGCCAGCGCGTGCTGCCGGGCTTCATTACCACCAAGACGCCGGAGCTCGAGAGCCTCGACGGCCTCAAGCGGAAATTCGACGAGGCATCCCGATACGTCGATCTCGACCAGCTCGGCATCGCGCCGCAATGCGGCTTCGCCTCGACCGAGCACGGCAACAGGATCAGCTATGACGACCAGCGGCGGAAGCTCGAACTGGTAGTGGCACTCGCCGAGGAAATCTGGGGCGGGGTGTGAACCCGCTCGGGCCGAACCGGGTCAGCGGACGTAGAGGCGCACCTCCTCCACATGCGCGTCGCCGTCCACCCGCGTGGCGATTCTGAGCCGCGACGCCGCGACGCCCATGCGGCGCAGGCTCCTGTGGATCTTGTCGGCATAGTCCGCGGCTGCGGCCATGCTGCCGCCCGGCGATACGCCGACGACCTCGAAAGTCGTTCCCGGCCGGCGGTCAAGCACCTGCTGGACGGCTGCCGACAGGGCTTCCTGATAGGCGACGTTGGGGTCGTCGAAGCGAACGACCGCCAGCGGACGTTCCTCCGCGGCCCGTGTCGAATAGGGTCCGCTCGCCACGCCGTCTTCGAGGCTGCCGGCATCGATGGCCTCCGCCAGAAGCGCGAGTTCGCGGCGTTCGGCGGTAACCAGTCGGCCCTGCCGCTGCGACGCCGCAGCGACTTCGTCCAGAAGGCGCGTCACCGTAACCGTCATGTGCGCCGCCCGGTCCCCGATGGCATGGAGCTGCTGGTGGTCCTCCTCGACGGCGCCGGAGAGCTCGAACGCATTCAGCACCGAGTCGTTGAGGAAGGCGGCCCTGGAGTCGGTCTCGGCGACACGGGTCCGCAACACGTCCCAGGCGCCGACATCGCGGTCGAGAGCCGCAAGCATCGACTGGGCCTCGTTCCACTGGGCCCGCAGCCTCGGGTTGGCGCGCGTCGTCCCGATCTTGAGACGCGCCTCGATGCTGCCGACGCGCTCATGGTAGCCCTCGGCGCGCTGCCGGGCCCCTCCCCTGAGGTTCGCGTGGGCTTTCTCCAGGCCGTCGATCACCGTTGCCAGCGCCTCCGCCTCGCCGGCCAGTTGACGGACCTTGCGGGCGACGAAGCTCACCTGGCCCCGCGAAGCCGGCGCTGCGGCCGCCTTCCGGGCCGCCGGCGCCGGCGCTTCCCGAACCGCCGACGCGACAGATCTTGGAGGCGCTGCAGGCCGTGCAGCCGCGGCAGACCTTGCAGGGGCCTCGACGCGCTTCGAGCCGGGCGGCAAGCCGGTATCCGGGGCCACACAGCCCGCAACGCCCAGAAGCCCGCCGAGAAGGAGGGCGCTCCCGGTTATTCGTTTACGCATGATGTCCAGCCCGAGACGCTATCGGTTTTCCGCCCATTAGCGGACAGTAGCGCGTTATTGCGGCTTCTGACAACGAGTTATCCAAAGGCGAAGCGCCCTTCCGCCGGCGCTTGCGAAGACGCCGGGCCGGAGCTAAATTCGCCGCTTCCCGGACAGCGCCCGTAGCTCAATCGGATAGAGCGTCTGACTACGGATCAGAAGGTTGGGAGTTCGAGTCTTCCCGGGCGCGCCAGATTTCATTTCAGGACAGGAACGCCGGCGGAGCGCGCTTCGGACCGGCAACCCTGGAGACGGGCGGATCGAGCGAGGCGGGATGAGCGCTAGGGACCTGGATGTTGCAATCGTCGGCGCGGGCGTCGGCGGGCTGTATGCGATCCACAGGCTGCGGAAGTCGGGGTTCCGGGTGCGCGCCTTCGAGGCCGCGGACGGCATCGGCGGCACATGGTACTGGAACCGCTATCCCGGCTGCCGCTGCGATGTCGAGAGCCTGGAGTATTCCTACTCCTTCTCCGACGACCTGCAGCAGGAATGGCGCTGGCCGGAGCGGTACGGAACGCAGCCTGCGATCCTCTCCTATGTGAACCATGTCGCGGACCGCTTCGACCTCCGCAGGGACATCCAGCTGAACACGCGCATCCGCTCGGCGCGGTTCGACAGCGAAACGGGCCTGTGGACGCTGGAGGCGGAGGATGCGGAGACCGGCGCCGGCCGGCCGGTGCGCGCGCGCTACTGCATCATGGCGACCGGGAACCTCTCCACGCCGCGCACGCCCGATTACCCGGGCCTGGAGAGCTTCCGGGGCCGCTGGTACCACACCGGCCTCTGGCCGCATGACGGGGTGGATTTCACCGGGCAGAGGGTCGGCCTGATCGGAACGGGCTCGTCCGGCGTGCAGTCGATTCCCCACATCGCGCGCGAAGCAAGGCATCTGCACGTCTTCCAGCGCACCGCCAATTTCAGCCTGCCGGCCCGCAATGAGCCGATGCCGGAGGACAAGGAAAGCCGCCACAAGTCGGACTATGCGGAAAGGCGCCGCGCCGCCTATTCGACGCCGTTCGGCATCGCCGGCTATCCCCCGCCCGACAGGTCGGCGCTCGATGTCTCCGAGGAGGAGCGCAACCGCATCTACGAAGACAAGTGGCAGGAGGGCGGCAGCATCAGCTTCCTCTATTCCTTCAACGACCTGCTGGTGGACAGGGAGGCGAACGAGACCGCCTGCGAGTTCGTGCGACAGAAGATCCGCGAAACGGTGAAGGATCCGAAGACGGCGGAACTGCTCTGCCCCACAGACCATCCCATCGGCACCAAGCGGCTGATCCTCGATACGGAGTATTACGAGACTTACAACCGCGACAACGTGACGCTCGTGGATGTCCGCAGCGCACCGATCCGGGAAATCCTGCCCGACGGGCTGCGGACGGATGAGGCATGCTACGAACTCGACGCCATCGTCTTCGCGACCGGATTCGACGCGATGACCGGAGCGATGAAGGAGATAGACATCCGCACCGACCGGGGCGCGGCCATCGGCGACAAATGGGCGGACGGCCCGCAGACCTATCTCGGCATCATGATGGCGGGCTTTCCCAACCTGTTCATGGTGACCGGCCCGCAGAGCCCCGGCGTGAAGAGCCAGATGATCCTCTCCTGCGAGCAGCATGTGAACTGGATCGCGGACTGCCTGGAGCATCTGCGCGCCGGGGGGCTCGGCCGCATCGAGCCGGTGGAGGCCGCCGAGCGCGCCTGGGTGCAGCACAACAACCAGGTGGCCGACAGCACGCTCTACCCGCTCGCAAACTCCTGGTATGTCGGCGCTAACATCCCCGGCAAGCCGCGCATTTTCATGCCCTATGTCGGCGGCGTGGACCGCTACAAGCAGCGCTGCGACGCGGTGGCCGCCAACGGCTACGAGGGCTTCCGCACCGCCGGTTAGGGCGGGTGGCCTCCTCCCGACGGCATCACCCGCCGTTCCTCGGTGCCTCCTCGGCAATATCCGTCTTGAGCGCCCGTTTCACTCGCTCGCTGCGGCTGTGGATCGGGGCGATCTGGCCGTTCAGGCGGAGGAGCTGGTTCAGCTGGTTGCCGAAATTGAGTGCGCCGTGGAGCGCCATGTCTTCGGCCAGCCGGTAGGTCGTCTTGGTCCGCCGGACCGCCCAGGGGGCGCGGTCGGTCAGCGTGCCGACGAAGGCCGCCGTGGCCTCCGCCAGCCCGCCCGGTTCCGCCAGGCGGTTGACCAGGCCGAACTCCCGGTATTGCTCGGCGGTGTAGAGGTCGCCGGTCATGGCGATCTCCAGCCCCCGGCGCCGGCCGATCTGGCGCGTCAGCAGGGCTATGTTCATGGCCGCGGGGAAGCCGTAGGCCATCTCCACATTGCCGAACCGGGCGCCGCGCTCGGCCACGACGAAATCGCAGGCGAGCGACACCGCCTGCCCGCCGCCGAGCGCCATGCCGTGAACGGCGGCGACGGTCGGCTTCGGCGATTCGATCAGCAGCGACAGCGCCTCCAGGAAGATGTCCACCGCCGCGTCCACCGACATGTCCTGCAGAATGGCGGCCTCCCCGAATTCGGAGGCGTCGCGGCCCGAGGTGAAACAGTCGCCCGCGCCCCGGACGACGATGGCGCGCACATCGTCGTCGGCATTGGCGCTGCGGACCGCCGCGACGAACGCCTCCAGCAGCGCATCGTTCATCGCGTTCTTCTTCTCCGGCCGGTTCAGCGTCAGGACGGCGGCGCGGTTCTCCCGGGCGGCAAGCACGAGCGGTCGGTCCGGCATGGGCGGGCTCCTCGGGTTTCGGACAGGCTGGCAGGCGGGCATACCCGGTGCAAGCCGGGACGGGAGGTGCGCGTGCGGCAGAGTCGGGGCGCCGGGGCGGCGGTCCCGGGCCCGGCCCGAAATGCGATTCCATCGGAACGAATTCCGCGCTAGCCCGTCTCGTACGGAAAACTGTCCAGACGTTCGCAGCCGGTTTCGGTCACCAGCACCTGGGTTTCCAGCTTGACGCTCTCCGAGCCCCGTTCGGCCACCAGGCTTTCGACGCAGACGACCATTCCGGGCTCGAACCGCCCGGACATCGCCAGATCGGACCAGTCGACATGCAGCGGCACCACCGGCCATTCATCGGCCATGCCGACGCCGTGGACGGCCAGCGAGTATCGGTACGGCATATGCCGCTCCGGGATTCGCCAGCTCTTCTCGTTGAACTCGCGGAACTCCGCGCCCGGACGCACGAGGCCGAGATTGTGCCGGACCTGGTCGAGCGCGGTGTCGTAGAGCCGGCGCTGCCGGTCAGTCATGGGCGTGTAACCGCAGGTCCAGGACCGCGAGACATCGGCGCAGTATCCGTAAGGGCCGATCATGTCGGTATCGAGAGAAATCATCTCGCCGGCCCGGCACACCCGGTCCGAGCACTCCTGGTACCAGGGATTGGTGCGCGGCCCTGCCGTGAGGAGCTTGGTCTCCAGCCAGTCGCCGCCCGAGCGGGCATTCTCGAAGTGGAGGTGCGCCCAGAGCTCCCGCTCCGTCGCGCCGGGCAGGGAGTAGTCGTAGACCCGGGCCATGCCGGCCTCGCAGACGCGGATCGTCCAGCGCATCAGCTCGATCTCGTCCGCGGACTTGATCGACCGGGCGGTCTCGGTAATGCGGGTGCCCTCGACATAGGTCAGGCCGCGCGCCTCCAGTGCGTGCGTGCCGGCGCCGTCCAGCCGGTCGCAGGCGATGCGGCGGTTTCCGCCGCCATGGAAGCGCACGAGGTCGGCGATCTCGTCGGCCCACGCGGCCATGGCGGCTTCGGACCGGTCGCCCCGCACCATGAACATCCATGTCCTTGCCGTGCGCAACTCGTCTATGCCCGGCAGCCCCTCCGACTGCCTCATGCCGTCCCTGAGTTCGAACATGATCGCCGGGCCGCCGGCGAATATCAGCGCGTAGCGCAAGGGGCTGTGCAGGCACCAGACCTGCATGTTCGAGCAGTCGAAGGCGTAGCGGATATTGGTGGAATCGTAGAGCAGCAACGCGGCGCAATCGGCGGCGGCGCACGTGCCGCGAAGCCGTTGCAGGCGATAGCTGCGGGCGCGGTCCAGCACGTCCGGGGGCACCGGGCTCTTCAACGGCTTCCCGGCGCCCTCCGGGTTCAGATAGGCCGCCTTGCGCCCGTCCTTGAAGACAGGCCCGCGCCCCGCATCCCGGTCGGCCCGGTATCCCGCCCGGTCGATGACGTCTTCCATGGCCCGGACTTCGGCAATTGCTACGCCCCGCGGTCCTATGGACTTGTCACCCTGCAAGCAATAGATTGACTATTTATGGACCGTAAGAATTTCTATCGGTAAGGGACATGGCGGCCCCTCCTCTCAAACCGCTTCGCGCCTTCGAGGCCGCAGCGCGGACAGGCTCCTTTGCCGCCGCGGCCCGGGAACTCGGGGTCACTTCGGCCGCGGTCAGCCAGCAGGTGAAGGTCCTGGAACAATTCTGGGGCCGCACGCTCTTCCTGCGCCAGGGCAACCGGCTGTCGCTGACCGATGCGGGCCAGACCGCCCATCCGCCGCTCGCCCACGCGCTCACGGCGATCGGCGGTCTTTCCGAGCGGATGCAGGGGATCGCCCGGCGCGCCCGCTTCGTGCTGAGCGCGCTGCCTTCCGTGGCCGAGACGTGGCTGCCCCTGCGGCTGGCCGCATGGTTCGCGGACGGGGGCGACCGGCAGCTGGATATCAGGATCGAGGACGATCCGGTCGACTTCAACCGCGACCGGGTGCATATGCGGATCTTCCACGGCCATTCGTTCTACGCGGACTATCGCACGGAGGTGCTGTTCCACGACCGGATCGTGGCCGTCGCAACCCCCGCCATCATCGCCTGCCACGGCGCGTCGGTGACGGCGTTGCCCGACAAGGCGCTGATCCACACGGACTGGGGAGCCGGCTATGCAACGAGCCCGGACTGGAGCGACTTTCTATCCGCCCGGCGGGTCGTCGACGCCGGCGCCGGGCTGCGCGTCACGACGAGCAGCGCGGCGATCCAGTGCGCTCTCGCCGGGCTCGGCGTTGCGCTCGTTCCGGCAATGACGGCGAAGCACCATCTGGAAGCGGGGCGGCTTCAGCGTGTCGAGGCGCCGGAAATGCGGATCGACCGCCCCTACGCCGTGGCCTATCCGCACGCCATCGCAGGCTGGCCGGTCGTCGCCAGCCTGGTGGAATGCCTCAAGCGCTCCGCGTGAGGCCAGAGGCGGACGCCATGCTTGCGGTCGTGATTCCGACCCTGAATGCCGCAACCCGGCTGCAGGCTGCGCTGGAATCGCTGGCGCCGGGGCGGGAGCGAATCGCGGAAATCGTGGTCGCGGACGGCGATTCGACCGACGGAACGCGGGCCGTTGCGGAAGCGGACGGCGCGCGCGTGATCGAGGCGCCGAGAGGCCGGGGCAGCCAGCTGCGCGCGGGAGCGGCGGCCACGAGCGCACCGTGGCTTCTGGTCCTCCATGCGGATTCCCGCCTCGGGCCGGGCTGGCCGGACGCGCTGCGGGAAGACGGCCGGGCGGGCTGGTTCCGCCTCCGCCTCGACGATCCGGCGCCCGCGGCGCGGCGCGTGGAGCGGCTCGCGAACTGGCGCGCGCGGCGCTTCGGCCTGCCTTACGGCGACCAGGGGCTGGTGCTGCCGCGCGCGCTTTATGATGAGGTGGGGGGCTATCGCGACATGCCGCTGATGGAGGATGTGGACCTGGTACGGCGTATCGGCAGGCGCCGGCTCGTCGAGCTTGACGCCGAGGCGGTCACATCCGCAGACCGCTACCGCCGGGACGGCTACTGGCGCCGGCCGCTGCGCAATCTCGCCTGCCTTTCGCTGTTCCTTGCCGGCATGGCGCCGGAACGGATCCGGACGCTCTACGAATGAGGTCCTGCGGCATGCGGCGCGGCACGGTGGTCGTGATGCTGCGCGAGGCCCGGCTCGGCGCCGTCAAGACGCGGCTTGCCGCCGCCATCGGGCCCGCGCGCGCTGCGGCCTTCTATCGCCGCATCTCGGCCGAACAGCTGCGCCGGCTGGGAGCGGACAGGCGCTGGCGGGTGGTGCTCGCGGTCACGCCGGACGGCGCGCGCGGGCCCTGGCCTCGCAGGTTCGCGCGGTTCGGGCAGGGCCAGGGCGACATCGGGGCGCGCATGGACCGGGCGCTCGCCCGCGTGCCCCTGCCGGCGGTGCTGGTCGGCAGCGACATTCCGGCCCTCCGGCCGCGCCATGTCGCGCGCGCCTTCCGCGGGCTCCGCGGGACGCGGGCCGTGTTCGGGCCTGCGGAGGACGGCGGTTTCTGGCTGGTCGGCACGAGGCAGCGCACCCGCCTGTTCGCCGGCCCCGTGCGCTGGTCGCACGCCGAAACGCTGGCGGACGCGCTGGCGCAACTGCCGTTCCCTGCGGCATTGGCCGACCGGCTTGCCGATATTGACGACGGCGCGGCCTGGGCTGCCTATAATCGCGCTCCATGCGTTTCTCGATCCTCTCCATAGGCGACCATTACCCGGACCGCGCCCGTTCGATCGCCGGCCTCTATGACGAGGTCATCGGCCAGTGCGTGCTCGCGGAACGGCTCGGCTACGAGGCGTTTTTCACCGCCGAGCACCATTTTCACGAATATGGCGCCGTGCCGGACCCGGCCGTGCTGCTGACCGCCATGGCCGCGAAGACGAGCCGCATCCGGCTCGGCACCGCGATCTCGGTGCTGCCGTTCCGCAACCCGCTGACGGTGGCGGAGAGCTACGCGATGGTGGACATGCTCTCGGGCGGACGGCTGGTGCTGGGCGTGGGCTCCGGCTATCTCTCGCACGAGTTCGAGGGATTCGGCGTGCTTCCGCAGGAGAAGCGGGACCGGTTCGACGAGGCGCTGGAAGTCCTTCGCCTGGCGCTGACGGGCGAGCGGGTCGATTTCGACGGGCGCTACCACAAGGTCGAAGGCATTGCGCTGAATGTCGCGCCGGTGCAGCGGCCGGTGCCGATCCATGTGGCGGTGCTGCGCCCGGAAGCGGCCTGGCATGTCGGAAAGGCGGGCAATTCGATCTTCTGCGTACCCTATGCCTCGGTCGCCGGCATGGAGGATGTCGAAACCCTGTTCCGCTCGTTCGCCGAGGGCCGGGCGGAGTCGGGGATGGATGCCGCGGGCGACGCAGCGGCCTTCGCCTTCCACACCTTCGTGGCGGAAACCGACGAGGAAGCCCGCGAGATGGCGGCCGAAGCCTTCGAGCTCTATGTCGAGACAAGGCTCTATGCACGCCGCCAGACCTGGGACGACATCATGGCGTCCGGCCTCTCGCTGATGGGATCGGTCGAGACGGTGGCGGAGAAGCTGCGCATGCTCGCGGGCTGGGGCCTCGGCCATGTGCTGACCCTGCATAATTTCGGCGGTCTGGCGCCCGAGGCCGTCGAGCGGTCGATGCACCTGTTCGCGGAGGAGGCGCTGCCCCGCGCGCTTGCCGCCGGGCACCGTCGCTGACCGTGTTCGGCGCGCGATGAAGACTTCGGACCCCGGTTCCGTCCTCTGGCAGGCGACGGCCCCGCCGCCGCCGCCGACCCCCGCGCTCGAAGGCGAATGCGAGGCGGATGTCTGCGTCGTCGGCGGCGGCTTCACCGGGCTTTCCACGGCCCTGCATCTGGCGGAAGGGGGCGCGCGGGTCGTCGTTCTGGAGGCCGAGGAACCGGGCTTCGGAGCCTCCGGCCGCAATCACGGACAGGTCGTGCCCATGCTGTCGCGCTACGGTCCGGAGGAGACGGTCGCGCGCTTCGGCCCGGAGGAGGGCGAGCGGTTCAACCGGTTCACCGCCGAGGCGGCCCGGCTGGTCTTCGAACTGATCGACCGCCTCGGCATCGACTGCGACGCCCGCCCGGTCGGCTGGCTGCTGCCAGTGGACAGCCCGGCCCGGGACGGCATGGTGCGGGCGCGCGCCGACGCCTGGGCCGCGCGCGATATGCCGGTCCGCTACCTGGAGCGGGACGAGACGGAGGCCATGACCGGCAGCCGCTACTGGCGGGGCGCGCTTTACCACGCCTGGGGCGGCAATATTCAGCCGCTCGCCTTTGCCCGAGGCCTTGCGAAGGCGGCCATCGACGCCGGCGCGGCAATCCATGCCGGCTCTCCCGCGACGGCCCTCTCCCGGTCCGGCGGCCACTGGCGCGTCGAGACGCCGGGCGGCGCGGTGACGGCCGACCAGGCCGTGCTGGCGACGAACGGCTATACCGGCGGGCTCTGGCCGGGATTGCGGCGCGCCGTCGTCCCGTTCCGGCTCTTCCTCGCCGCCACCGCGCCCCAGGGCGGCAATGTGCGCCGCCAGATACTGCCCGGCGACATGAGCGTCTCGGACAGCCGCAACCTCCTCTGGCCTTTCCGCTGGGACCGGGAGGGCCGCATGGTGATGGGCGGCGACATCGTGCTGCCCTGGCGTGCGCGCGGCCGAGCCGAGACCGTGGCACGGCGGCGCCTGCAGGCCGCCTTCCCGGAGTTGGGAGACGCCGAGTTCGAGTTCGTCTGGGACGGCAAGGTGGCGATGACCGTGGACCGCCTGCCGCGCGCCATGGAGCTCGGCCCCGGCGTCTGGACGGCGCTCGGCTACAACGGGCGCGGGGTCGCGCTGGCCACCGCGATGGGCCGCCTGCTGGCCGGGCGCTGCCTCGAGGGGCTGCAGGCCGACGACCCCGTGCCGGCGGCGCTGCGCCGGCCGCATCCGGTGCCGTCGAACCGCCTCGCCGTGCCGATCGCCCGCGCCATGCTGTTGCGCTTCCGCCGGCAGGACGCGATGGCGGCCCGCAGCCGCGCCTGACACGGCTCCGGTTCCCGCGGAAAGGCCTCGTTCATGCCGGCAGGCAACGCGCCCTTCTATCCCGTGGCCCGGGCCGCGGCCGCGTTCCTCATCATGGTCGTCGGCACGGCGGGCATGTTTGCCGGCACGGTCGCCCTCAAGCCGATGCAGGAGGCATTCGACGTCTCGCGGGGCGCGGCGACCCTGCCCTACATGGCGTTCATGGTCGGGTTCGGCCTTGGCAGTTTCTGGATGGGCCGCTTCGCCGACCGGCTGGGCGCCATGCGGGTCGCCTTCGCGGGCGGGCTCACGCTCGGCCTCGGCTTCTGGATCGCCGGACACGCGGTCGAACTATGGCAGGCGGTTCTGGCCCACGGGCTCCTGATCGGCCTGATGGGCGCCTCGACCACCATGGCGCCCATGGTCGCGGATGTGTCGCTCTGGTTCGAGCGGCGGCGCGGCCTCGCGGTCGCCATGGTCATCAGCGGGGCCTATGTGTCCGGCATGGTCTGGCCGCCGGTGCTCGAAGCCTTCGCGGACGCCTATGGCTGGCGCGACATGTATCTCGCCTTCGGGGCGCTCTCCTTCCTCTCGCTGCCGCTGTTCGCGCTCGTGCTGCACCGTCCCGCGCCGCGCACCGTGTTGACGGGGCCGCTGGAGGCAGCCGGGTCGGCCCGGCCGCTCGGCTTCCGGGCGCCGGCGCTGCAGGCCCTTCTCTGCTGCGCCGGGCTGGGATGCTGCATCGCAATGGCCGCGCCCCAGGTCCATGCGGTCGCCATGGCGGACGATATCGGCCTCCGGCCGGCCGACGGCGCGCTGATGCTGTCGCTCATGTACGGGTTCGGCATTCTGAGCCGGCTCGGTTCCGGCTGGATATCGGACCGCATCGGCGGCCTGCGCACGCTTGCGCTCGGTTCGGCCGGCCAGATGGCGGCGCTGCTGCTGTTCCTGCCGGCGGACAGCCGTATCGCGCTCCTCGTGGTCGCCGCGTTGTTCGGCCTCTCGCAGGGCGGCATCGTGCCGTCCTATGCCATAATCATCCGGGAGTATTTCCCGGCCCGGCAGGCAGGCGGGCGCATCGGGCTCGCGCTGCTGTTCACCATGCTGGGCATGGCGCTCGGCGCCTGGCTTGCGGGCGCGGTCCACGACCTGACCGGCAGCTACCGGATTGCCTTCGTGGGCGCGGTCGCCGTCAATGCCGCGCATCTGGGAATTGCCGCATTCCTGCTGCGCCGGGCTGCGGCCATGCGCAGGGCGGGCGGCGCCCGGACAACGCTGGGCGGCATGGGCCAGCCGGCCTGAAGCAGGGCGGGTCCGGAAAGGGGGGATCATGGCGGAGAAGATTGCACTGGTAGCGGGCGCAGGGCGAGGCACGGGCGGCTCCACGGTCCGGCGGTTCGCCGCCGGCGGCTACCGGGTGGCGATGCTGGCGCGTTCCGAATCGCGGCTCCGGGAATATGAGGACACGATCCCCGGCACGGCGGCGTTTCCCTGCGACATCACCGACCGGGAGGCTCTCGCGGCCGCGCTGGAGCGGGTTCGCGGGGAGCTCGGCGACGACCCGCATGTCGTCGTCCACAACGCCGCGCGGGGAAGCTGGGGGAGCTTCCTCGACATGGACCCGGCTGACATGCAGGCCAATTTCCAGGTCAACGCCATGAGCCTCCTCCATCTGGCGCAGTTGACGGCGCCGGCGATGATCGCGCGCGGCGAGGGCGCGCTCATGGTGACGGGCAACACGTCCACCTGGCGCGGCATTCCGCGCTTCTCCGGTTTCGCGCCGACCAAGGCGGCGCAGCGCATCCTGGCCGAATCCATGGCGCGGGAACTCGGGCCGCAGGGCGTGCATGTCGCCTATATCGTCATCGACGCTGTGATCGACCTGCGCTGGACGCGCCGGCGCCACCCCGGCAGGCCGGACGATTTCTTCATCAGGCCGGACGCCATCGGCGAGGAGGTCTTCCGCATCGCGCACCAGGACCGCTCGACCTGGTCGTTCAATGTCGAAATCCGCCCCTTCGGGGAACCCTGGTGAGCGGGACGGCGCCCAGGGGCCCGAGCCCGGTCGGCGAGCAGCGCATCCGCGGCGCCATCGTGCGCGGGCCGTACGGGGTCCATCTCGGCATGGAACTGGCCGCGCTCGAAGCGGACCGCGCCGTCGTGCGGCTGCCCTGGCGGGCCGAGCTCGGCAACGGCGCCGGCATCTATCACGGCGGGGCGACGGCGTCGCTGATCGACACGGCCGCCACGGCCGCCGCCTGGACGGGCCCGTCCGTGGTCGAGGCGACCAGGGGCGCCACGGTGGGCTTCACCGTCAACTATCTGTCGCCGGGCCTGAAGGGCCGCGGCCTGAGTGCGGAGGCCGTGGTGCTGCGCCGGGGCGGCTCGCTCACCGTCGTGGACGTGCTGGTGACGGACGATGACGGGCGCAAGATCGCCCGCGGCGTCGTCACCTACAAGCTGGGCGGCGGCGGCGCATCGGGCACGGCGTTCGACTGAGGCCGCCCGCCGCCCGTCAAACCAGCCCGCGCAGGAAGGCCGACCGCGCCCTGGCCGCACCCATGAGCAGCGGCAGGTCGTTGCCGGCGAGCACGAGCCGCGCGCCCATGCCGATATAGCGCCCGGCCAGCTCCTCGTCATAGACGCCGCCCATGCCGGCATGCTTGCCGTTGTTGCGCGCCGCCGAAACCACCCGGTCGTAGGCGTCGGTCACGCGGTCATGGCCGAACTGCCCCGGTATGCCCATCGTGGCGCAGAGATCGTTGGTTCCGATCAGCAGCGCGTCGATGCCCTCGACCGAAGCGATCTCGTCCGCGGCCGCCACGGCCTCGGCCGTCTCGATCATCACCACGGTCAGCGTCGCGCCGTTGATGAGGCGCGCGGCCTCGCCCGTCGGCAGCGCCTCATATTCGAGCTGCGCCATGCCGCCGGCCACCGAGCGCCTGCCGATGGGCGGGTAGAGGCAATTGTCGCGCACGGCCTCGGCCTCGGCCCGGCTGTCCACATGCGGCACGACGATGCCCTGCGCGCCGGCGTCGAGAAGCCGGGTCGCGTGGAAATGCTCATGCGCCGAGGCGCGCGGGATCGGCGAAATGCCGGCATCGAGCGACGCGGCACAGATCTGGGCCGCCGTATCGACCGAAAACGCGCCATGCTCCAGGTCGACGAACAGCCAGTCATAGCCGCAGACCGCGGCGATCTTGGCGATCTCCGGCATGCGGGCGAGACGCAGGCCGAGGCCCAGGGCAAGCTCCCCGGCTTCGAGCTTCTCCTTGGTGCGGTTGGCGATCAGGGCCATGGCGGCGCAACTCCTTCCAGTGTGGCCCCCTCTTGGCACGAAGCGCAGGCGGCGTCCAATCTCGCCAACGCCTTGCGCGCGCAGCGGCGGGGCGGGTATGTTGCCTGCGTCGGAGCGTAGCGCAGTCTGGTAGCGCATCACACTGGGGGTGTGGGGGTCGCAGGTTCGAATCCTGCCGCTCCGACCAGATGCGGGACCCGGCTCCCGGAGAGGGCGTCCATGGAGCCGTTCACGCTTGCCGTCGCCATTGCCGGCCTGTTCCTCGGCGGCCTCGTCAAGGGCGCCATCGGCCTCGGCATGCCGCTGGTCATGATCTCCGTGCTCGCCATCGTCATGCCGCTGCGCGAGGCGCTGCCGCTGATCGCGGTCTCGCTCATTGCCGCGAATGTCTGGCAGATCTGGGCGACATGGCGGAACCGGCCGGGCCTGCGCCGACTGCTGAGCCTCGTCCTGCCGCTGATGGCCGCCATCTGGATCGCGTCCGGATTCATCGCCGAGGGCGATCCCGACCTGCTGAACGCCGTCGTCGGTCTTGTCGTCATCGCCTATGTCACGGTTTCCTGGACGCGCTGGGAACCCCGCCTGCCGGAGCGCCTGGAGCCGGTCGCCACGCCGCTGGTCGGCGCCGCCGTCGGCGCCGTGGGCGGCATCACCGGCGTGTTCGGCCCGCAGCTCGGCGTCTATCTGCTGGCGCTGCGCATGGAGCCGGGCGCCATGGTCGGCCTGCTCGGCTGGACCCTGCTCGCCGGCTCGATCACGCTGGCCGCGGCGCTTGCCGGCCACGGCCTGCTGCTGAGCGCCTCGGACTGGGCCATTTCCGCCGCGGCTTTCCTGCCGGCGCTTGCGGGACTGGTTGCCGGCGGCAGGCTGCGCGAGGCCATGCCGGTCGGGCGGTTCCGCGCGCTCGTCATGGCGGGCCTGCTGGTGCTCGGCATTGCCAACCTGCGCGGTCTCGTGACATGAAGGCCGCCATGTCCCGCCCCTGCCTCCTCTACATGACCGTCGGCGACCGCGAGGAAGCGCTGGCGCTTGCGCGCATGCTGGTCGGCGAGCGGCTCGCGGCCTGCGCCAATGTGCTGGGCGCGGCCACCTCCGTCTATCGCTGGGAGGGAGCGGTGCAGGAAGAGGAGGAGATCGTGCTGGTCGCGAAGACCGTCGAGGACCGGGTGGAGGCGGCTGCGCGCCGGGTGCGGGAGGCGCACAGCTATGACAGCCCCTGCGTCGTGGCGCTACCGATCTCGGGGGGCGACGCGGACTTCCTTTCCTGGATAGGAGAGGAAGTACGGGACGCGGCGGCGCTGGAGGCGTAATGCGGACCGGCCCCTATCTCTTCCTCTGCGTCGGCCACAGCATCGACCATATCTTTATGCTGCTGTTCATGGCCGTGATCGCCACCTCGGTCGCGCCCTTCTGGGGGCTGACCTACGGCGAACTGGCGCTCCTGTTCACGCCGGCGATGGTGATGTTCGGCCTGGGCGGACCGCTCGCCGGCTGGCTCGCCGACCGCTGGTCCGGCCCCGGCATGATGACGGCCTATTTCGTCGGCATCGGGTTGTCTTCCGTGTTCACCGGCTTCGCCGACGGCCCGGTCATGCTGGGCGCCGGCCTCACGCTGGTCGGCATCTTCGCCTCGATCTACCACCCGGTCGGCATTCCACTGATCGTGCGCGGCGCGGGCGACAAGCGCGGGCGGCTGCTCGGCATCAACGGCGTGTTCGGCAGCGCCGGCATGGCGGTGACGCCCCTCGTCATGAGCGGTCTGCTGGCCGTCGGCGGCTGGCGGGCGGTGTTCATCGTGCCGGGTCTTGTGGCGGTTGCGCTCGGCATCCTGTTCCATATGCGCTTCCGGGAGAGTCTGCCGCTGCGCCGGGCGCGCGCCAGGGCGCCGGCTGCGCAGTCGGGACTCCGGGCGTCGATGCAGACATGGCGCTCGCAGCCGGAAACGGAGCGGCGCGATTTCATGAGCGCCATGGTCATCCTCGGCATCATCACCGTCACGACCGGGCTGATCTTCCAGGCGCTGACCAACGGCGTGCCGAAGATCGTCAACCACCGCGTTTCCATTTTCGGCGATGACATTTTCCTCCTGTCGGCCACGGCGTCCGGCATCCTCGTGGTCAGCGGGCTGGCGCAATTGATCGGCGGCGAACTGGCTGACCGCTTCCCGCTGCGCCGCCTCTTCATCGCCGTCTATGCCGGCCTGCCGCCGGCGCTCGCCGCCGCCGCGTTCGCCTACGACATGCCGATGATCGCGGTGTTCACGCTCGCCACGGCCATCGTCGTCGGCAACCAGCCGATCTCGGACCTCCTGTTTGCCCGCTACATGCCGGAACGATGGCTGTCGACCGCCTACGGCATCCGGTTTGCGCTGTCGCTCGGCAGCGGCGTCGTCGCGCTGCCCTTGCTGGGGCTCGGCTTCGACCATACCGGCGATTTCGCGCTGCTGTTCTACGTGATGGCGGCGGTGGCGGTGGTGGTGGTGCTGGCGGCGATGAAACTGCCGGCCGAAGCGAAGGCGGACGCCGCCGCAACCGTTCGGGCGGCGCCGGGCGAATAGCGGCCGTGGAGCGCACGCAGATCGGGATCGTCGGCGCCGGCCCGGCCGGGCTGATGCTCTCGCACCTGCTGGCCCGCGCCGGCATCGGCAGCGTGGTGCTGGAACGGCGCTCCCGCGACTGGATCGAGGCCCGCATACGCGCCGGGCTGCTGGAGCATGGCAGCGTCGAGCTGCTCAACCGCACCGGGCTTGGCGCGCGGATGGAGAAGCTGGCGCTCCGCCACCGCGGCATCGAAATCTCCACCGGCGGCCGGCGCCGCCATATCGATTTCCTCGAGGCGACCGGCGGCAAGGGCGTCACCGTCTATGCCCAGCACGAGGTGGTGAAGGACCTTGTGGCGGCGCGGCTGGAAGCCGGCGGCGACCTGCGCTTCGAGGTCGAAGGCGTGCGGCTCGAAGGCATGGACGGGCCGGAGCCGCGCCTCGTCTGGCCGGGCGGCGCGCTTGCGTGCGATTTCATCGCCGGCTGCGACGGCTATCACGGCGTCTCGCGCGCCTCCATTCCCCCGGAGGCGCTGACGCTTTTCCACCGGGAGTTTCCCTATGCCTGGCTCGGCCTGCTGGCCGAGGCGCCGCCCTTCCAGGACGAGCTGGTCTATGCCCGGCACGAAGCAGGGTTCGCGCTTTTCAGCATGCGTTCGCCGGAGCTCACGCGCGCCTATGTGCAGTGCCGGGCGGACGAGGACCCGGACAGTTGGACGGCCGGCGAGCTCTGGGACGAGCTCGACCGGCGGCTCGTCGTGCGGCTCAACCGGGGGCCACTGCTGCTGAAGTCGGTGACGCCGATGCGCGCTTTCGTGGCCGAGCCGATGCGCCACGGGCGGCTCTTCCTCGCGGGCGATTCCGCGCATATCGTGCCGCCAACCGGCGCCAAGGGCATGAACCTGGCCTTCGCCGACGTGGTGGCGCTCTCGCGGGCGCTCGTCCACTACTACCGGGACGGCGACGAAGCGGGCCTCGACGCCTATTCGGACACCTGCCTCGCGCGCGTCTGGAAAGTGCAGCGCTTCTCCATGTGGATGACGCGCCTCCTGCACCGCGACCCGGCGCATGACGAATTCGAGCGCCGACTCGGGGCCGCCGAGCTCGAATATCTGCTGGGTTCGGAGGCGGCGCGTCGTGCGCTTGCCGAGAACTACACCGGCCTGCCGCTGGACCTGGCCGATGTATAGTTATATCCGATTCTTTACCGGGAATAGAATTGGTATCATAATGCCACCGACTTCGACCGGGAGCCGCCGGTGGCCGCCGATAATCCCGACGCTTCGCTCAGCGCTTCCGAGATCCGGGAACTCCGCCGGATGATCGCCGCCCGGCACCGTTCCAGCTACGGCGCCCACCCGCTGGCGGTCACCTTCTCCGGCGTCTTCGCCGCAGGCTTCCTCGCCCTGTTCGGATGGATGGCCTTCCAGACCCACGCCAACAGCGCCGCCATCGCCGTGCTGCAAACCGAGGTCGCCACGCTGCAGGCCGGGCAGAGGGAACTGAAGGCGGGGCAGGAGGAACTGAAGGCCGATGTAGCGGAACTACGGGCCGAAATGCGGTCCGGGCTGCAGGAACTGAAAGCCCTGATTCTGGAACAGAAGCGGCGGTAGCGCCGCCCCGCGCTACTCCGCGTAGAGCCAGGGGCGGGCTATGCGGTCGCGGGATTCGAAGCTGTCTATGCTCGCCGCGCGCTCCATGGTCATGCCGATATCGTCGAGGCCGTTCAGCAGGCAGTGCTTGCGGAACGGGTCCACCTCGAAGGCGATCTGCTCGCCGTCCGGGCGGGTGATGACCTGGTTTTCGAGATCGACCGTGATGCGCGCGTTTTCGCCTCGCTGCGCATCCTCCATCAGCTTGTCGCGCTCCTCCGCCGGCAGCTTGATCGGCAGCAGGCCGTTCTTGAAGCTGTTATTGTAGAAGATGTCGGCGAAGTCGGTGCCGAGAATGGCCTGCACGCCGTAGTCGGCCAGCGCCCAGGGCGCGTGCTCGCGCGACGACCCGCAGCCGAAATTGTCGCCGACCACGAGAATGTTGGCCCCGCGCCAGGCCGCCTGGTTGAGCACGAAATCCGGCTTCTCGTTGCCCTCGGCGTCGAAGCGCATGTCGTTGAACAGGTGCCGGCCGAGGCCGGAGCGCTCGATGGTCCTGAGGAAGCGCGCGGGGATGATCTTGTCGGTGTCGATGTTGATCTGCGGCAGCGGCGCGCCGACGCTCGTCACGGTCTCGAATTTACGCATGGGGGCGGCCTCCCTCTCTCAGTCCAGGTCGCGCAGGTCGGTCAGACGGCCCGCGACGGCAGCGGCGGCCGCCATGGCGGGGCTCACCAGATGGGTGCGGCCGCCCTGGCCCTGCCGGCCTTCGAAATTGCGGTTCGACGTCGACGCGCTGCGCTCGCCGGGCGCCAGCCGGTCGTCGTTCATCGCCAGGCACATGGAGCAGCCGGGGTCGCGCCACTCGAAACCGGCCTCGGTGAGGATGCGGTCGAGCCCCTCTTCCTCCGCCTGCTCCTTGACCAGTCCGGAGCCCGGCACGACCAGGGCGCGCACGCTTCCGGCCACCCTGCGCCCCTGGGCGACGGCCGCCGCGGCGCGGATGTCCTCGATGCGCCCGTTGGTGCACGACCCGATGAACACCGTGTCGATGGCGATCTCCTGCAGCGGCTGGCCGGCGCGCAGCCCCATATAGTCGATGGACCGCTGCACGGCCTGGCGCCGGTCCTCGTCGTCAATCTCGGCCGGGTCGGGCACGTTCGCCGTGACCGGCAGCGCATCCTGCGGGCTCGTGCCCCAGGTGACATAGGGCGCGATCTCGTCGGCCGGGATGCGCACCACCTTGTCATAGACGGCGCCCGGATCGGACGGCAGGCGCTTCCAGACCGCGACCGCAGCGTCCCAGGCCGCGCCCTTGGGCGCATGCGGGCGGCCCTTGAGATAGCCGAAGGTGGTGTCGTCCGGCGCGATCAGGCCGGCGCGGGCGCCCGCCTCGATGGACATGTTGCAGACCGTCATCCGCCCCTCCATGGAGAGGTCGCGGATCGCCTGGCCGGTATATTCGATGACATGGCCGGTGCCGCCGGCCGTGCCGATGCGGCCGATGATGGCGAGGATCAGGTCCTTGGCGGTGCAGCCGGGCGGCAGCGCGCCCTCTATGTCGACCTGCATGTTGCGCGCCGGGCGCTGGATCAGCGTCTGCGTCGCCAGCACATGCTCCACCTCGGAGGTGCCGATGCCGAAGGCGAGCGCCCCGAAGGCGCCGTGCGTCGAGGTGTGGCTGTCGCCGCAGACCACGGTGGTGCCCGGCTGGGTCATGCCCTGTTCCGGGCCGATGATGTGGACGATGCCCTGGCGGACATCCTCTATCGGGTAGTAGGGCACGCCGAACTCGACCACATTGCGCTCCAGGGTCTCGACCTGGATGCGCGATTCCTCGTTCTCGATCACCCCGGTCCGGGCGCCCGGCCGGGTCGGGATATTGTGGTCGGCGACCGCGATGGTGGCGTCGGGACGACGCACGCCGCGCCCGGCCGCGCGGAGCCCCGCGAAGGCCTGCGGGCTCGTGACCTCATGCACCAGGTGGCGGTCGATATAGATCAGGCAGGTGCCGTCTTCCTGCGTATCGACCAGGTGGTTCGCCCAGATCTTGTCGAAAAGGGTGCGCGGTTCACTCATTGCCGTCGGTCCCGTCTTTCCGTTTCGTCTTTCTGACCACGCCGCGGGTGCGCTCGGCGATGCGCGCCGACCGCCCGCGCCGCTCGCGCAGATAGTAGAGCTTCGCCCGGCGCACACGCCCGCGCCGGATCACCTCGATGCCGGCGATATTGGGCGAGTAGAGCGGGAAGATGCGCTCGACGCCCTCGCCGGAGGAGATCTTCCGCACGACGAAGGAGGCGTTGAGATTCCTGCCGCCGCGCCGCGCGATCACCACGCCTTCATAGGCCTGGATACGCTCGCGGGTGCCCTCGACCACCTTGTAGTTGACGCGCACCGTGTCTCCCGGGCGGAAATCCGGAATCTCGCGGTCTTCGGTGAGCTGCGCGATCTGTTCGCGCTCCAGCGTCTCGACGATGTTCATCGGCTTCGGTCCTCGTTCTCCGCCCGGCGCGCCCAGAGGTCCGGCCGCCGCGTCCGCGTTGTATCTTCCGCCCGCGCCTGCCGCCAGGCGCGGATGTTGCAATGGTGGCCCGAAAGCAGGACTTCCGGCGCCGCGCGCCCGGCCCAGACCGCCGGGCGCGTATAATGCGGGTATTCCAGCAACCCGCCCTCGAAACTCTCCTCCCGGACCGACTCCGCCTTGCCGGCCACCCCCGGCAGCAGCCGCACGCAGGCATCCAGCAGGGCGATCGCCGCCGGCTCGCCGCCGGACAGCACGAAGTCCCCGAGGCTCACCTCCTCCGGCGCCCAGGCGTCCAGGAGGCGCTGGTCGATCCCCTCGTAGCGCCCGCAGAGCAGGGTCGGCCCCGCGCCTGCGGCCAGCGCCGCCGCCCGGCGCTGCGTGAGCGGCCGGCCGCGCGGCGAGAGGTGGATCAGCGGCCCCCGCCGGTCCCAGGCGGCGTGGATCGCGTCCGACACCACATCCGCCCGCATAACCATGCCGGCGCCCCCGCCGAACGGCGTGTCGTCCACGGAGGCGTGCTTATCGCGCGCGAAGGCGCGAATGTCCACCACCTCAAGTCGCCAGACCCCCGCCCCGAGCGCCCGCCCGGCGAGCGAATGGCCGAGCGGCCCCGGAAACATCTCCGGGAAGAGCGTCAGCACGGTCGCGGACCAGCTCACAGCCCCTCCGGCGGGTCGATGGTGACGGTGCGGGCGGCGAGGTCGATGTCCGGCACGGCCTCGCGCGTGAACGGGAAGACGCGCGGCCGGCCGCCTTCGTCCGGCAGAATCTCGATCAGGTCCCCGGCGCCGAAATCGTGCAGCGCGCGCACCGTTCCGAGCCGCGCGCCGTTCGTATCGACCGCGGCAAGGCCGACAAGGTCCGCATGGTAGAACTCCTCCTCGTCCTCGGCCGGCGGCAGCGCCTCGCGGTCGAGGAAGAGTTCGACGCCCCTGAGCGCCTCGGCCTCGTTCCGGTCCCTTACGCCGTCGATCCGCACGATCGCCGCGCCCTTCTCGACCCTCGTCAGGCGCAGCGCGAAGCGCCGGGCGCCGGCGGCATCCCGGAGCGGGCCGTAGTCGGCAATCGCTTCCGGCAGGGCGGTGAAGGTCTTGACCCGCACCGCGCCGCGCAGCCCGTGGGCCCCGGCGACGACGCCGAGGCAAAGGGAGGAAGCGCCCATCTGCCCGCCGTCCCGTCCGGACTATTCGGCTGCGGCGGCCTCGGCCTTGGCCTTCATGCGCTCCTGCGCCTTGGCCTTGGGCAGATGCTGCCTGGTCTGCTGCGGCACCGCGGGCGGCTCGACAATGCCGGCCGCGCCGAGGAACCGGGCCACGCGCTCCGACGGCGTCGCGCCCACCGACAGCCAGTGCCGGATGCGCTCTTCCTTCAGGCGCAGCCTGTCCTCGTGGTCCTTCGGCATCATCGGGTTGTAGAAGCCGAGGATCTCGATAAAGCGCCCGTCGCGGGGCGCGGAGCCCTCGGCGACGACGATGCGGTAGAAAGGCCGGCGCTTGGCGCCGCCGCGGGTGAGTCGAATCCTGAGTGCCATGAGCTTTCCGTGTGGGTGGGAGAGAGGGCAGGCGGGTTCAGCGCCGGGCCATCAGGGCCTCGAGGCCCCGGCCCGCGAGGCCGCCGCGTTTCTCCAGCTTGCCGACGCGCTTCATCATCGTCTGCATCTGCTGGAACTGCTTGAGCATCCGGTTCACGTCCTGCACCGAGGCGCCCGCCCCGGCCGCGATGCGCCGCTTGCGCGACGCCTTGACGATGTCGGGCCGCGCGCGCTCGCGAGGGGTCATCGAGAGGATGATCGCCTCCTGGCGCACGAGCCATTTTTCATCGATTTTCGCCTTCGCCATTTCGGCCTTCATCCGGCCGACCTGGGGCAGCATGCCCATCAGCCCGCCGAGGCCGCCCATCTTCTTCATCTGGCGCAGCTGCATCAGCAGGTCGTTCAGGTCCATGCGGCCGCGGCTGAGGCGGGCGGCGAGCTTCTCGGCTTCTTCCTGCTCGATGGTCTCGGCCGCGCGCTCCACCAGCCCGACGACATCGCCCATGCCGAGAATGCGGGACGCGATCCGGTCCGGGTGGAAGGCCTCGATGCGGTCGAGCTGCTCGCCCGTGCCGACGAATTTGATCGGCCGGCCGGTGACATGGCGCATGGAGAGCGCCGCGCCGCCGCGCGCGTCGCCGTCGATCCGGGTCAGCACGATGCCGGTGACGCCCACCTCCTCATTGAAGGCGCGGGCCGTATTCACGGCGTCCTGGCCGGTCATCGCATCGGCGACCAGCAGCGATTCCACCGGCTTCACGAGATCGCGGAGCGCGGCGGCCTCCTCCATCATCTCGCGGTCGATGGCGAGCCGCCCGGCAGTGTCGATGAAGACGATGTCATAGCCTTCGCGCGCGCCGATCCGCATGGCGCGCCGGGCGATGGCGGGGGGCCGTTCGCCGAACACGATCGGGAGCGTGTCGATCCCCGCCTGCTTTCCCAGCACCTCAAGCTGCTGCTGGGCCGCGGGGCGATAGACGTCCACCGAGGCCATCAGCACCTTCTTGCCCTCCCGGTCGGTCAGGCGGCGGGCGAGCTTGGCGGTCGTCGTCGTCTTGCCGGAGCCCTGGAGGCCCAGCATCAGCATGGCGAGCGGCGGGTTGCCGCCGAGCCTGAGGTCCTCGGCCTCGCCGCCCAGCATCTCGACCATCCGGTCATGGACGATCTTGACGACCTGCTGGCCGGGGGTGACGGACCGCAGCACGTCATGCCCGACGGCCTGGTCCTTGACCGCGTCGAGCAGGGCCCGCACGGCCGGCAGCGCCGCATCGGCCTCCAGCAGCGCCACGCGCACTTCGCGCAGCGCCGCCTCGACATCGCCGGCGGAGAGCGAGCCGCGCCGGGTGAGACGCCCGAAGACCTCGCCGAGCCGCTCCGTCAGTCCCTCGAACATGCCAGCCTCACCCTCCCGCCGGTCCAGCGCCGAACGCGCCGATGCGCGAAAACTCGCGGACCGGCGGGCCTCCTCGGAGGCATGGCGTGCAACGCTATGGCGAAACGCGGCGCAACCTAGTCCCGCGCCCGCGCCCCGTCAACGCCCGATCCGGCCCCGCTCATCACTTCCCGATGCAGAACTCCCGGAAGATGGCGTCCAGCAGGTCCTCCACATCGACGCGGCCGGTGACGCGGCCGAGCGCCCGGACGGCGAGGCGGAGGTCTTCGGCGGCGAGGTCGGTATGGGGCGCGGCGGCGAAGCGGTCGAGCGCCTCTGCCGAGTCTGTGAGCGCCTGGACATGGCGGGCGCGGAGCGCGCCTCGCGGGCCGGCGACGCGCGCGCGCATGGCTTCCACAACGGCGCTCCGCAGCGCCTCCAGCCCCTCTCCTGTGCGCGCCGAGACGGCGAGGCCGGGGCCGGGGGCTGCGTCCAGGTCGGCCTTGGTGCGGATGGCGAGACCCGGCATGTCCGGCGGGAGCGGCGCGTCGGGGGCCGTCAGCAGCAGGCAGAGGTCGGCCGCCGCCGCCTCGGCGCGGGCGCGGCGCATCCCTTCCCGCTCGATCGGGTCGCCGCTCTCGTGCAGGCCCGCCATGTCGATCAGCCGCACGAGATAGCCTTCCATGACGAGCCGCGCCTCCAGCACGTCGCGCGTCGTGCCGGCGCTCGGCGAGGTAATGGCGACCTCGCGCGCCGCGAGCGCGTTGAGCAGGCTCGACTTGCCGGCATTGGGCGCGCCCACCAGCGCCACCCGGAAGCCGTCGCGCACGACCTCGCCGCGCGCGCCCGCGTCCAGCGCCTCCGCCATGTCCGCGCGCACCTCCGCGACGGTCTCGGAGACCTGAGCCTCCAGCTCGTCCGGCAGCTCCTCGTCGCTGAAGTCGATGGCGGCCTCGATATGGGCGAGCGCCTGCACAAGCCGGTCCCGCCAGCCGTCGAACTGCCGCGCAAGCCCGCCGCCGAGCGCGTGGAGCGCCTGCCGGCGCTGGCCTTCGGTCTCGGCGTCGATCAGTTCGGCCAGCCCTTCGACCGCCGTCAGGTCCATGCGCCCGGCCTCGAAGGCGCGGCGGGTGAATTCGCCGGGTTCCGCCGGGCGCAGGCCGTCCAGCCGCATCAGCGCGGCCTGCACCGCGTCCATTACCACGGGCGCGCCGTGCAGGTGCAGTTCGGCCGCGTCCTCGCCGGTGAAGCTCTCCGGGCCCGGGAACCAGACCGCGAGGCCCCGGTCCAGCAGCTCGCCGCTTTCCGGGTCGCGGACGGACCGCAGCACGGCCCGGCGCGGCTCCGGCAACGGCCCGGCAACCGACTCCAGCGCCCTGCCCGCTTCCGGCCCCGACAGGCGCAGCACCGCGATGCCGGCCCGGCCGGGCGCCGTCGCCTCGGCGAAGATCGTGTCCGGCCGGTCCGTCAGGCGTCGGGGTCGAGCATGAGCCGGGAGACCCGGCCGCCGCCCTTCAGGTGGGTTTCGAGGATCTCGTCGATATCCGCCTCGTTCTCGTAGCGGTACCAGGTGCCCTCGGGATAGATGACCATGGTCGGCCCGAGCTCGCAGCGGTCGAGGCAGCCGGCGATGTTGATCCGCGCATTCGGCAACGACCTGGCGCGCGCCTTCATGTACGCGCGCAGCTTCTCCGAACCCTTCTCGCTGCAGCAGCCGCGCGGATGGCCGGGCGGGCGGGTATTGGTGCAACAGAACACATGCGCGTCGTAATAGAGCGCGTCCGCCATGATTTCCTTCCTCGCGTCCGGGAGTGCGCCAGTTTACCCTCCGGGCCCATGAGCGAAAACCTGCTTGGCCGCGAGACCAGCCCCTACCTGCTGCAGCATGCCGACAACCCGGTCCACTGGCGGCCCTGGGGGGAGGAAGCGTTCGAGGAAGCGCGCCGGACGGGCCGGCCCGTGCTGCTCTCGGTCGGCTACGCCGCCTGCCACTGGTGCCATGTCATGGCGCATGAGAGCTTCGAGAACGAGGCCATCGCCGGGTTGATGAACGAGCTGTTCGTCAATGTGAAGGTGGACCGCGAGGAACGCCCGGACGTGGACGCCGTCTATCAGCACGCGCTGCAGGGCATGAGCGAGCAGGGCGGCTGGCCGCTCACCATGTTCCTCAACGCCGACGGCGAGCCCTTCTGGGGCGGCACCTACTTCCCGCCGGAGCCGCGCTGGGGGCGCGCGGGCTTTCCCCAATTGCTGCGTTCGCTCTCGGAAGCGTGGCAGAAGCAGCCGGACGCGGTGGCGGAGAATATCGGGCGGCTCCGGAAAGCGGCCGAGAGACTGTCGCAACCCGCACCGGGGGCCGGCATCGACGCCGGGATGGACGGGCGCATCGCCATGCGGCTCGCCCGCGCCGTGGACCCGTTCTTCGGCGGCATAGACGGGGCGCCGAAATTCCCGCAGACCGGCATCTTCACCCATCTCTGGCGGGTCCGGCGTCAGGACGGCGGCGGCGTTTTCCGCAACCAGGTGCTGAACACGCTGGCGCATATGTGCGAGGGCGGCATTTACGATCATCTCGGCGGCGGCTTCGCGCGCTATTCCACCGACGAGAGGTGGCTCGCGCCGCATTTCGAGAAGATGCTCTACGACAACGCCCAGCTCGTCGAGCTGCTGACCCTCGTCTGGCAGGAGACGCGAACCCCGCTCTTCGAGCAGCGGGTGCGCGAGACGGTCGGCTGGCTGGAGAGGGAGATGACCGCCCCTGCCGCCGAGGACGGCACGGCCGGCTTCGCCGCGGCGCTCGACGCCGACAGCGAGGGCGAGGAAGGCCGGTTCTATGTGTGGGACCGGGCCGGGATCGAGGCGGTTCTGGGCAGCGCGGCGGCGCGCTTCTGCGAGGTTTACGACGTGACGGCGGCCGGCAATTGGGAAGGCCGCAACATCCTCAACCGGCTGCACTCGATGGACGTGCCCGACGACCCGGCACTGGCGGAGGCCCGCGCCGCGCTGCTGGCCGAACGCGCCCGGCGCGAGCGGCCGCTGCGCGACGACAAGGTGTTGGCGGACTGGAACGGCCTCATGATCGCCGCGCTCGCCCGCGCCGGGGCCGCCTTCGAGGAGCCCGGATGGACCCGGCTCGCCGAGCGCGCCTTCGCCTTCGTCGAGAAACACATGACCGCGCCGGACGGACGGCTCCGGCACAGCTGGCGGCTCGGCCGGGCCCGGCATCCGGCGAGCCTCGACGACTATGCCGCCATGATGCGCGCGGCACTGCTGCTGGAGGAGGCGACGGGCGACCGGCGCTACCGCGAGCGGGCGCTCGGCTGGCTGGAAATCGTGGAACGCCGCCATGCGGACGGGCCGGGCGGCTGGTGCTTCGCCGCCGACGACACGGAACGGCTGATCGTGCGCGCCAAGACCGCCGCCGACAATCCGACGCCGTCGGGCAACGGCATGATGGTCGAGGCGCTGGCCCGGCTCTGGTGGCTGACGGGCGAGGACCGGTACCGGCAGCGCGCCGAGGCGGCCGTGGCGGCCTTCGCCGGGGAAGTGACGCGCAACATCTTCCCGCTATCGACCCTGTTGAGCGCCAATGCGCTGTTGCAGGAGGCGGTGCAGGTGGTGCTGGCGGGCGATGACGGAAGTCTCCGCCGGGCGGTCGAGCGGGTGTCGCTGCCGAACCGCGTGCTCGCGCTCATCGAGGCCTCGGAGACATTGCCGGACCGCCACCCCGCCGCCGGCAAGACGGCCGTGGAGGGCCGCCCGACCGCCTATGTCTGCCGCGGCCCCGTCTGTTCGCTGCCCGTTACCGATCCGGACGAGCTGGAGGCGCTGCTGCGCCAAGGCTGAGGCGCATACCGAAGAGGAGGAATGGATGCACGACCTGTTGCTGAAAGGCGGGCGCGTGATCGACCCCGGCCGCGGCGTGGACCAGGCGGCCGATGTCGCCTTTGCCGGGGGCCGGATTGCAGAGGTCGCTCCTGACCTCCCGGCAGGCGAGGCCCGCGATGTGCGCGATGTGAGCGGTTGTCTGGTGACGCCGGGCCTCATCGACATGCACACGCATGTCTATTGGGGCGGCACGTCCATCGGCGTCGATCCGGAGGCGATCGCGCGGCAGGGCGCAACGACGACGCTGGTCGATGCCGGCACGGCGGGCCCCGCCAACATGGCGGGTTTCCGGCGCCATGTGATCGAGCCGGCCAAGCCGCGCGTGCTGCCTTTCCTGAATGTGTCCTTTCCGGGGATCTTCGCCTTCAGCGACGCGGTGATGGTCGGCGAGTGCCAGGACATGCGCCTGCTGGACGCCCGCGAATGCGTGCGCGTGGCGCGGGAACATGCGGACCTCGTCGTCGGGATCAAGGTGCGCGTGGGCCTCGGCGCCGGCGGATCGAGCGGCATCGCCCCGCTCGACATCGCCATCGAGGTCGCGGAGGAGCTGGGGCTGCCTGTCATGGCGCATCTGGACTTCCCGCCGCCCAGCCGCCGCGAGGTCATGGACCGGCTCCGCCCCGGCGACGTGCTCACGCACTGCTTCCGTTCCTTCCCGAACAGCCCGGCGGGAGCCGACGGCAGGGTGCGCGAGGAAACGATGGCCGCGCGCGAACGGGGCGTCATCTTCGACATCGGCCATGGCAAGGGCTCGTTCGGCTTCGGCACCGGGCGGGCCATGCTGACGGCGGGGTTCATGCCCGATTGCATCTCCAGCGACGTCCATACGCTCAGCATCCACGGCCCGGCGTTCGACCTGCTCGTCACCATGTCGAAGTTCCTTGTCCTGGGCATGCCGCTGGTCGAGGTGCTGCGCGCGGCGACGGCCGCACCCGCGGCGGCGCTGGGACGGCCCGGCCTCGGCAGCCTGGAGCCGGGCGTGGCCGCAGATGCCTCGGTGCTCGAACTGCGCACCGGCCGGTTCGACTACGAGGATTCGGACGGCGTCGTGCTCGGCGGCGAGCAGCGCCTGTTCCCGGCGGGGATGGTGATCGGCGGACAATGGTGGGAGGGATGAACAGGAATTGACCATAGTCTCGGACCATAGTATGTTCGACCGGCAGATGCTTGGGGAAAGGTCGGGCCGATGCAGCGTTACACCGTGAAGGACATGGCGGCGGCCCTGGGCGTGGAGCCGAACACGGTCCGCCGCCACCTGCGGTCCCTGGGCGTCTGCCGCAATGCCGGCTGGCGTCATGAGTGGGACGGCGCCCGGTACCGCGAGTTGCTGGAACTCGTCGAGCCGCGCATTGTCGGCAACATTCCGACGAACCGGGGCGCGGGCGGGGCCGGGACATATGAAGGGCTGCAGGAAATGCAGTCGGCCTATGAGGTGCCGGATGTACCGGGCATGCCGGCGGGGATGGAGGAGATGCAGATATCCACTTTCAAGGCCACCTGCCTTGCGGTTCTCGAACGGGTGGGGAAGACCGGACAGCCCGTGCTGGTGACCCGGTTCGGCAAGCCGGTGGCGCAGATCGTGCCGCCGCCCTCCGGCGCATGGCTGGGCGCGATGGCCGGCACGGGGCAGGTCCTGGGGGATATCGTCTCCCCGGCGCTCGGCGAGGACGAATGGGAAGCACTGCAATAGGCCTTGGTGCTGCTCGACACGCATATCTGGCTCTGGGCGCTGCTCGAACCGCGCCGGCTGTCGGCCGCGGTGCGCGACCTCCTCGCCTCGCCGGCGGAAGCGCTCCGGCTTTCGCCGGTGAGCGTGTGGGAGGCCGTGGTGCTGGCGGAGCGCGGAAGGATCGCGCTGGAGCCCGACCCGCGGCGCTGGCTGGACCGGGCGCTCGCCGCGGCGCCCGTCATGGAGGTCCCGCTGACCTTCGAGGTGGCCATGGCGAGCCGCAGCATCGCGCTCGACCACAAGGACCCCGCCGACCGCTTCATCGCCGCGAGCGCGCTCGTCTTCGGCCTGACCCTGGTGACGGCGGACGCGCGGCTCCTGGCCTGCCCCGACATCGAGGTGCTGCCCAACCGCTGACAGCGGCCCGCCGGTTCCCCTACCCCTTGCCTGCGCCCGCACCGAGCAGGCGCGCGAGCGCGACGGCGAGCGCGGCGCCGACGAACTGGGCGAGGATGAAGGCGGGCGCATCTTCCGGGCGGATGCCGGAGAAGGTGTCGGTGAAGGCGCGCGCGACCGTCACCGCCGGGTTGGCGAAAGAGGTCGAGGCGGTGAACCAGTAGCCGGCGGTGATGTAGAGCCCGACCGCCCAGGCCACGGCCTCCGATTTCGCCTTCAGGCAGAGCAGGATGGTGAACACCAGCCCGAAGGCCGCAACCCCCTCCGAAAAGGCCTGCGGGAAGCCCGACCGCTCCTTGCCGGAGGCGAAGAACAGGTCCGGCTGCTCGAACATGATGTGCGCGACCGCAACGCCCAGCAGGCCGCCCGCCACCTGCACGAGAATGTAGAGCGCCGCGTCGCCCGGCCCGATCTCGCGCCGCATCAGGAAGGCGACCGTGACGGCCGGGTTGAAATGCGCGCCCGAGACCGGCCCGAGGATCAGGATCAGCACCACCAGGATCGCGCCGGTCGCAATCGTGTTGCCGAGCAGCGCGATGGCCACGTTCCCGCCGGCGAGCGTCTCGCCCATGATGCCGGAGCCGACCACCACCGCGAGCAGCATGGTCGTGCCTACGAATTCCGCGGTCAGTCGTCGGGAAAGGGTCATGCCGCGGCCTCCAGCGCCGCCACGCCGGGCAGCACCCGGCCTTCCAGCCATTCCAGAAAGGCGCCGCCCGCGGTCGAGACATAGTCGAACCGCTCGACCACCCCCGCTTGCGCGAGCGCCGCCACCGTGTCGCCGCCGCCGGCCACGGTCAGCAGCCCGTCCATGCCGGCCGCCGCCCGCGCCACCTCGTTGGTGCCCCGGTCGAAGGGCGGCACCTCGAACGCGCCGAGCGGCCCGTTCCAGACCAAGGTGCGCAGCAGCCCCAGCCGGTCGATCAGGCCGGCGGCGCTCTCCGGGCCGATATCGAGGATCATGGCGTCGGGCGGCACCTCTTCCACCGCCACGGTCTCGGTCGGCGCGCCGGCTTCCAGCGCGGGCGCCACGACCGCATCCTCCGGCAGCACCACCGTGCAGCCGCATTTCTCCGCGTCGTCGAGGACATGGCGCGCCATCTCCGCCATATCGCGCTCGCAGAGGCTGCGCCCGACCTCGTAGCCCTGGGCGTGGAGGAAGGTGTTGGCCATGCCGCCGCCGATGGCGAGCATGTCGACGCGGGCGACGAGGTTGCCGAGCAGGGTGAGCTTGGTCGAGACCTTGGCGCCGCCCACGATCGCCCCCGACGGACGCACCGGCGCATCGAGGGTGGCCTCCAGCGCCTCCAGCTCCTGTTGCATCAGCCGCCCGGCCGCGGCCGGAAGCAGCCTCGCCAGCGCCTCGGTGGACGCATGCGCCCGGTGCGCGGCGGAGAAGGCGTCGTTCACATAAATGTCCCCGAGCGCGGCCAGCCGGGCGGCAAAGGCCGGGTCGTTGGCCTCCTCGCCGGGGTCGAAGCGCAGGTTCTCCAGCAGCGCCACCCCGCCCGCCGGCAGGCCGGCAATCACCGCGGCCGGGTCGTCGGCCGCGAAGGCGACCGGGGCCTCCAGCGCGTCCGCCAGCGCCTCCGCCACCGGGCGCAGCGAAAGCGCCGGCGCGGGCTTGCCTTTCGGCCGCCCGAGATGCGAGAGCACGACGACGCGCGCGCCTTGGCCGGCAAGTTCGCGGATCGTCGGGAGCGTCCGCTCGATGCGCGTCCGGTCGCCGACCCTGCCGCCCTGCATGGGCACGTTGAGATCGGCGCGCAGCAGCACGGTCCGCCCGGCCGCGTCGAGCCCGTCCAGCGTCGGGACCGCCATCAGTTGTTGCCGACCGCGCCGCCCAGCGCGTCCCCGATCTCGTCATGCACGGTGAGGTCGGCGAACCGGTCGAGGTCCGTCGGCTCGCGGTTGACGATGGCGAGGAAGGCGCCGTTGCGCTTCGCCGCGATCGGGAACCCCGCCGCCGGATAGACCACCAGCGAGGAGCCGCAGACGATGAACAGGTCCGCGGCCATCGTCTCCAGCTGGGCCCGGCGCATCGCGTCTTCCGGCATGGCCTGCCCGAAGGAGATCGTCGCCGTCTTCACCATGCCGCCGCAGGCGTTGCAGAGCGGCAGCGTCTCGTCCCTGCGGAACGCGGAAAGGATGTCGTCCAGCTCGTGCCGGAGGCCGCAGTCGAGGCAGGCGGCGTAGGTCGAGTTGCCGTGCAGTTCGATCACCCTGTCGTCCGGCACCCCGGAGGCCTGGTGCAGCCCGTCGATATTCTGCGTGATGACGGCCGAGACGATGCCGCGCTCAACCAGCGCCGCCACGGCCCGGTGGCCGCGGTTCGGGCGGGCGCCCGTCATCGTCTTGTCGGTTTCGATCTTGCGCCGCCAGGTCTCGCGGCGCATCTCCTCGGACGAGATGAAGTCGTCGAACATGATCGGCTTGTAGCGGTCCCAGACGCCGCCGGGGCTGCGGAAGTCCGGGATGCCGGACTCGGTGCTGATACCGGCCCCGGTGAACACCACCGCGCGCCGCGCCTTGCCGATCGCTTCCCTCAGCCGTTCGATGCCGTCCGCCATTGCCGCCTCCGCCCTGCTCTCCCCGCCCGGTCTCAGGTCACGCCAGGGCATAGCGGGAGTCCGGGCCCGGCGGGTCGTCGCCGCAGGCTGCGCGGCCGTCCTCGACCATGTGCAGCAGGTGCGACAGCACGGAGCGCCCCGCGGCGCGGTGCAGGCCCGGATCGACATCCGTGTAGATGCGCCGGACCATTTCCGGGATTCCCGCCACGCCGGCTTCGAGGCAGGCCAGGATTTCCCGCTCGCGTTCCTGCCGGTGCGCGATGAAGGCATCGACGAACGGCCCCGGATCGGTAATCGCCGGCCCGTGGCCCGGCCACCAGGGCGTTTCGGTCCGCGCCCGCACCTTCTGCAGGCTCGCCATGTAATGGGCCATGTCGCCGTCGGGCGGCGAGACGATGGAGGTGGACCAGCCCATCACATGGTCGCCGCTGAACAGGGAGTTCTCCTCCCGGAGCGCAAAGCAGAGATGGTTGGAAATGTGGCCCGGCGTGAACACGGCTTCCAGGGTCCAGCCCTTTCCCTCGATGCGCCCGCCGTCGGGCACGCGGATATCGGGGTCGAAGCCCATGTCACCGCCTTCCGGCGAGTCGAAGGGCCAGTTGCGCCGCGCGCCGGTGCCGTGCGGACCGTAGCCGCAGAGCGGCGCGCCGGTGGCGGCCTTGAGCGCGGCGCAGCCCGGCGAGTGGTCGCGGTGGGTGTGGGTCGCGACGATACGGGTGACGGTCTCGCCTCCGAGCGCGTCCAGGATCGCCCGCGTGTGGGCGGCGTCCTCCGGGCCGGGGTCGATGACCGCGACCTCGCCGCGTCCGACGATGTAGGTATTCGTGCCCTTGAAGGTGAACAGGCTCGGATTGGCGCTGGTGATGCGGCGCACCAGCGGCGTCAGTTCATAGACGCGCTCCGGCTCGATATCGAAATCCCGGTAGAACGGAATCGGCGCGGCCATGCCTGCCTCGCTGGGGTTAGGGGCGCGCACCGGATTGATGGTCCGCCGGGCTGCTGCTATCAATTGTTCATGCGCCGGTCAACGCGGATCGCCCCGTCGATACTCTCCGCCGACTTCGCGGAACTCGGGGCCGCCGTGGACTGTCTCGTCGAAGCCGGGGCCGACTATATTCATATCGACGTCATGGACGGGCATTTCGTCCCCAACCTCACCATCGGCCCGGCGGTGATCCGGGCGCTGCGCAGGCGGACCGACCGGACTTTCGACACGCATCTGATGATTTCCCCGCTGGAACCGCTGCTTCCCGACTTTCTCGAAGCCGGCGCGGACATCGTGACCGTCCATGCCGAGGCGGGGCCGCACCTCCACCGCAGCGTGCAGCGCATCAAGCAGGCGGGCCGCCGGGCGGGCGTGGCGCTCAACCCCGGCACGCCGGCGAGCGCCGTCGACGCCGTGCTGGGCGACATCGACCTCGTGCTGGCGATGACGGTCGATCCGGGTTTCGGCGGCCAGAGCTTCCTCGGCGCGCAATGCGCCAAGATCGCCCGGCTCCGCGCCCGCATCGACGAATCGGGCCGCGAGATCGACCTGGAGGTGGACGGCGGCATCACGGACGAGACCGCCGCCGAGGTGCGCGCCGCGGGCGCCGACGTGCTGGTCGCGGGCAGTTTCGTCTTTGCGGACGGGCTCGCGGGCTGCGCCGGGCGCATCCGCCGGTTGCGCGAGGCGGCGCCTTGATCGGCCTGCGCGGCCTTGCGGGGCGGCGCCTCTTTCCTGCGGGGTTCTCCAGAGGAGTCGGGGGCGGCAGCGGGCGCAGCCTTGCGACCGTGCCGCGCGACCTCTGGCCCGGCGCCTCGGACCGGGGCGAGACGCTCCTGAACGATGGCGGCCGCCTGGCGGCGGCGCTGAAGGCCCGGCCGAAGGACTTCGCCGCGCTGCTCATGCACCGCTTCGACTGGCTGCGCGACCTGCGCGCCATCGGCGGCGACCAGGGCCGGCGCGAGGCGCGGCGCCTCGTGCTGCTGTGGCTGGACGCGCATGGCGGCGGCCGCGGCGAGATGTGGCGCGCGGACATTGCGGGCGCGCGGCTCCATTCCTGGCTCTGCAGTTTCGAGTTCTTCGCCGGGAGTGCCGGCGATCTCTTCCGGGCCCGGATCGGCGAGAGCATGGCCATGCACGCGCGGCTGCTCGCCCGCGGCGTCGAGGCGGCGCCCGAGGGCGTGCCCCGCCTCGCCGCGCTGACGGGCGCACTGGCCGCCGCCACCGCCTTCGGACAGCCGCCGGGAGTCGTGCTGCGCCGGATCGAGCGCGCGCTCGAAGAGCAGTTCTTCGCGGACGGGTTCCACCGCTCGCGCAACCCGGCGGCGCATCTCTCGGCGCTGCGCCGGCTGATCGAAATCCAGGGCCTGCTGCGCGCGGCCGGCATCGAAACGCCGGAGCGCCTGGCGGAAACCATCCGCGACGCCGGCCCGCCGCTCACCTTCTTCCGGCATGGCGACAAGCGGCTCGCCTGCTTCCATGGCGGGCACGAGTCGGAGGGCGTGCTGGTCGATCTCGCGCTTGCGCGGGTGGACCGCCATGCCCGGCCGCCGACGCGAAGCATCGAGGCCGGGTTCGACCGTCTCCATGCCGGGCGCACGCTGGTGCTGGTGGACAGCGGCCTGCCGACCGCCAAGGGCTTCGACCGGGGCGGCCATTCGAGCCCGCTCGCGATGGAGTTCAGCGACGGGCCGCAGCGCATCGTGGTCAATTGCGGCGCGCCGGCGGACGCCTCGGCGCCCTGGAACGAGCTGGCGCGCGCGACCGCCGCGCATTCCACGCTGACCGTGAACGACGTCCATGCGGTCGAGATCGACGAGGGCGGCGGCGTGCGCGCGGGCGGCCTCAATGTCGAGGCGCGGCGCTCCGAGGCCGAAGGCGGCTTCTGGCTCGACCTCAGCCATGACGGCTATTCCGCGCCTTTCGGCCTCATCCACCGCCGCCGGCTCTATCTCACGCGCCGGGGCGGCGACCTGCGCGGCGAGGACCTGCTGGAGGGCAATGCCGGCTGGCCCTTCAGCCTGCGCTTCCACCTCCACCCCGATGTGGAGCCGAAACTGGAGGCCGGCGCGGTGCAGCTGACGCTTCCCGGCCGCCAGCAATGGCGCTTCAGCGCCGCCGGCGGCAAACTCGCCCTCGGCCCCAGCATCTATCTCGGCGACGGCCAGCGCCGCGACACGCAGGCGATCCTGGTGGAAGGCAGGACGGGGGCGGAGGGCGCGGCGGTGAAGTGGGCGTTCCGGGCGGAGGGGCGCGGGGGATAGTGAGCGTCACACCAGATAACATCGCGTCGTTCAGCCTCTGCGAATTCCTTCCCCGCTCGGCCTGCTCCTTTCGCTCATGAATTCCCTTAATTAAATTTCACCCTCCAACATTGGTTGGGTGTACCGATTGGAAGAGTGAGCAATCTGGCTTGAGAAAGCAACGCCCGGTGAAGGGCGGCGCGCAGCTGTCATCCGTGTCATCGACAAGCTCCTCGCGCCAGCTATGCGAATAGCGACACACCCTCCATACCGGCGGCCTGAGTCAGCTGGCGATCCAGAGTCACCAGTGCACAGCCTTCCCGAATTGCGAGAGCCAGGTAGCTTGCGTCATAGGCCGTGAGCCGATGGCCGCGCGCCAACGCCATGACATGGGCATCGTCCGGTTCGCCCGGACAATGGATAGGGAGTTGGCGGAGGCGGGCGATGGACTCATTGGCGTAGCGTTCGTCGATCCGTCCCCGCCGTTCGGCCGATAGCAGCAGGTTCCGAAGCTCATGCCAGAACAGGTTCGGGACCTTCGCCTCTTCGTCCATCAACCGGCCGAGCGCCAGCTCGGCGAGCGGCGCCTCCTCATCCGGCAACAGCCATGCGGCTGCAACCGAAGCGTCGGGCACGAACGCCATCAGCGTGTGTGTCCCTCATGGCGCCAGGACAGGATTTCGGAGGTCGTGACGGCCTTCTGCTTCGCGCGTTCCCGGCGAAGGGTCGCCAGCAGCGCTGCCCGCTCCTCGCTGCGGCCGATCCGGGTCACACGGGCGATGGGCGTAGGGCCGCGGCAGATGACAAGGTCCTCGCCGGCTTCGACTTCGACCAGCAACGCCGACAAATGGGTTTTGGCCTCGCCGATCTTCACATGGCGCGTCATTTTGCAGGCGCTCCCTGAATGGCTCCTATGCAAGGAACCTTCGTATCGACCCGGAATCTAGGCCGAGAGATTCACTTGGTCAAGTGCTTGGTCTATTTGGCCGACAGACTGCTGCCACCTACCCCCGCCGCGATACCCGGGCCATCCTCGTCGAAGGCCGCACGGGCAGGGACGGCGCGGCCGTGAGGTGGGCGGCGCGCGGGGACCGACCGCCCGGCGGATGCGTCATCCCCGAGCCTGCATGCAGCGCTCGCGGGCGCGCGCGAGCAGCGTGTAGCGCGCCCGGATGCGGGCGGCGGGCGCGGCCGGCCATTCGCCCGCGTCGACGAGGTCGAGGAAATCGTCCAGCACCATCGCGAAATGCGCTTCGTGCGGCGTGTGGAGCGCGGCGGGGATGACGATCTCGTATCCGAGGGAAGACGGACGGTGCGACAGGCCGGGCAGCTCCGCCTCCCAGGCGGCGAGCCGCTCCGGGAGGCGGGTCTCGAAGCCGCGTCCCGGATCGCGCGGCGCGATGTGCAGCTCGCCCCGGAAGCCGGTCTCGGGCCCCCGGCGCGCAATGACCGCCGCCCGCTCGCCGCGCACCGCCGTCCGGTGCGCGTCGCCGCCTCCGTCCGGCTCCCGCTGCCCCCACTCCGCGCGCTGGCGGACGGGGACGCCCCGCAGCCGGTAGCGGATCTCGCCATTGCAGGCGAGCTGCAGCACACCGGCCTCCACATGCGGCTCCAGCGCCTCCGGGAAACCGTCGAGGCCGGTGCTGGCGCGGAAGAGATCGCGCGGCACCGGAGTGGTCCAGCGGCGCGCATCCTCCAGCCTGTAGTCCCGCTCGAATTCGAATCCCGGACCGTCGCCCAGGATCCACTGCGCCTGGTCGGCCATGTGGGACTGGATGTCCACGAGGCCGTCGCCCTGGATGCCGGTGTCGTAATACCAGGAAGGGCGCCGGAGCGGCTCGCCGTTCACCATCTTGAGCAGGTGGTGAACGGACCGGATGTCGATCGCGGGCTCGCCCGCCTGCATGTCGAGGGCGCCGAACAGGTCCGGGTCGGCCGCGATCCTCTGCGTGAGCCGCGCCACCGCTTCATGGCGGAAGGTCATGATGTCCATCGCGAGCGGCCAGCCCGCCGTCGCCTGCTCGAGGTCGCGGAGCGCCGCGCTCCCGGTGAGCCAGGGCTTGTCGGCGAGCGCATGGAACCCCGCCCGGTGCAGGCGCGCGATGGCGCCGAGCTTGGGCCGGTTGCGCCCGGCAAGAACCACGATGTCCCCCCGCCGCTCCTCCACCAGCGCCTGCTCCGGGTCGGCGGAGTCGCGCACCCGGATATCCCAGCCTGTCGGCCGGTCGTCGCGTGCGTTGAAGGACCGGACCAGGGCGATGAAGGCGTCGCGCTCCGGGCCGGGACGGGCATAGAGATGGACGGTGGGGTCGATGCGCGGATTCGCCGCCCGCAGGGTGAGAGCGGCGTGGAAGTGGCCGGGTTCGAGAAAGAGAAGCGTGTGCATGGCGGACGGCTGCCGGTGGTTGCGCCGGACGTTAGCCGGTCCGGGCCGGGAGGGCTACGCGATCGCCGCCTGCGCCGCCGCGTATCGAACGAGCCCGGAATTATCCCGCCAATCCAACGGATTGTAAGAAAATTGCCCTATATTGTCATTTTTTGTTCCCGAATAGGCTTGACTTTCCGAGGAATGGTGTAGAATAAGCATGAGAGAAGGGCGGCTTCCGGGGCCGCCGTTCCGCTTTTCTGCAGAAAGCATGGCTGGGGACCGCAACCCCCGGCGTGAGCGGACGGGAGGGGTGCGCCCTCCGGCCGGCCTGCTGCCGTGCGCGCGGGCAATCAGGCGCACGAACCGCGCCGCCGCGATACGCCCGCCCTCCCGCGCACGCACAAGCGCACGCATTACGCGCGAAACAGGGACACCCCGTCCCGCCCTTTGCCCCCAAGGAGGCTCGAATGACCGCAACCGATCCCCGCCCCGAACTGGCGGCCATGCTGCTGGAGCGCCTCGCGCCGGCAGCCGAAGCCCTCGCCGCTGCCTGCGCGGAGGACATCGACGCCGGACCGCCGCCGCAGGACGACCGCGACCGCGCCGATTACCACCGCGCCGGACGCGCCCGGCTCGCCCATCTGCGACAGCTCCTCGCCGTCCTCGACTGGAGCGCCAAACATCTGCCCGAACCGGAACCGCTGCCGGAGCCTGTCGAGGAACCGTGGGAGCCGCCGCCCCCCATCCTCTCCGACTATGACGGCAGCGAGGACGAGTTCCACTACCGCAGCGAGGTCTATGTCGGCAGCCAGGAAACGCCGGAGTTCCGCGCGTGGTATGCCGAGCAG
>JAJDYL010000002.1 GCA_022825195.1 Alphaproteobacteria bacterium | reverse complement strand
TCGAACCCTACGCCTGGCTCAAGGACACGCTCGAGAAAATCGCCGCCGGCCACCCCAACAGCCGCATCGATGAACTTCTCCCCTGGAGCTTCATCCCGCCGTCAAGCTGAAAGCCGGGTGCCTCCCCCGCACCGCTTACGGACTATGGCGCGAAGCTGGCCCCGGAACGCCTTGCGGCGGCGCGCGAGGCGGTCCATCGCGTCCGCGAGGGCGCCGCGGCGCGCATCGGCGATGCCGTCATCATCGCGCCCGTCGCGACCTGCGGCCCGTTCCCGCGCTCGCGCAAGGCCCCGGCCCGACAGGCCGAACTGCTGGCCTTCGCCAACCTCACCGGCCTGCCGGCGCTCGCTTTCCCCTGCGGACGAATGGCGAACGGCATGCCCTTCGCGCTGCAGGCGATCGCCGGCCCCGGCAGGGAGGCGGCGCTCGTCGCGGCGAGCCGGGCGTTCGGCCGGGCGCTGTAGCGTCCGGCCCCGACCTCATCCGTCGTCTCAACGCCGGTATTACGGCCAAAGCGCCTTGATGTCGTTCCAGCGGAGAATGTTGTCTTCCACCATCCAGCCTTGGCAAATCATGAATTGAACCTGGTGATTGTTCTTGCTGCCCCCTACAACGAATGGAACCACTTCCTTTTTGCATTTGCGCAGCTCGACAAGGATCCTGGCCATCACATATTGCCTGACAAGTTGATGCACAAGAACCAAGTCGCTATTCGCACCGAAATTGGATTCATGCTTGGCCTCTCCGATGAATAGATGATTGGGTGTTTCGATCACAATATCTATCTCAGTGTTGATGAGATTGTTGCAAAGACTTTCTTCATTTCCTTGTGAAATATAATTTTTTGGTTTCAATTCTCTGAATTTTCCATAATCTTCAATACGATCACGAAGGTTTTGAAATTGAGAATCGTAATAACGGGCAAGTTTCTTCGGATTCCTATCCTCCCTGGTTTCGTAAACATGATCTCGCATTCCTTTCCAGTACAACTCCAAACGGGCATGCGGAATCTCATACCGACGGTCGTTGACCGGAACCCATGACGGCTTTGGCGCCCGGCGGCCCAATCGCCCTCCTTCCACAGGCTTTTCCGTCATGCCCGGACTTGTTCCGGGCATCTCTGTCCACCGCTTCTCTTGGGCGGCCGTATGGATGCCCGGAACAAGTCCGGGCATGACGATTTGAGGGCATGAAGGGAAGAAGGGCGGCGCATGACAGCTTGCGGGGAAGCGGCTATCGTTCGCGCCGGCCCCCTGTCCCGTCACCGAGGCGCGCGAGGCATGTCGAAGCTGCTGTGGGAACCCACCGCCGGACGCAAGGCGGCGAGCAACCTTGCGGCCTTCATGCGCCGCGCCAACGCGGAGAAGGGCGCGGGCGCGGACGGCTATGCGGCGCTGCACCGCTGGTCGGTCGAGCGGCCCGAAGCCTTCTGGGACCTGTTCTGGGACGATGCCGGGATCGCCGGCGAGAAGGGCGCGCCGCCCTTCCTCGAGGACGGGGACCGGATGCCCGGCGCGCGCTTCTTCCCGCGCGCGCGGCTCAACCACGGCGAAACCCTGCTGCGGATGCGCGGCGCCGTCCCGGCGATCGTCTTCCGGCGCGAGGACGGGCTCAGCCGCGCCTGGTCGCGCGACCGGCTCCGCGACGAGACCTCGCGCCTCGCCCAGGCGCTCGCGGCGGCGGGGATCGGCGAGGGCGACCGGGTGGCGGCCTGGCTGCCCAACATGCCGGAAGCCGTGGCCGTGATGGCGGCGGCGGCGGCGCTGGGCGCGGTCTTCTCCTCCTGCTCGCCCGATTTCGGCGCGGCCGGCGTGCTCGACCGCTTCGGCCAGATCGGGCCGCGCATCCTGTTCGCGGTGGACGGCTACAAATATGCCGGCCGCGACCATGACACAGGCGCGAAGCTGGCCGAGGTCGCCGCCGGCCTGCCGACGGTCGAGCGGGTGGTCGTCATACCCTACCTGGCGGACGAGCCGGACCTCTCCGCCGTGGCGAAGGCGGTGCCGTTCGCCGATTTCGCGGGCGGCTTCGAGCCGGGGCCGATCGCCTGGAACCGCGGGGCCTTCGACCGCCCGCTGTTCGTCCTCTACTCCTCCGGCACCACCGGCAAGCCGAAATGCATCGTCCACAGCCAGGGCGGCGCGCTGCTGACGAACCTGAAGGAGCACCGCCTGCACGCCGACGTGCGCGAGGGCGACCGGGTGTTCTACTTCACCACGCTCGGCTGGATGATGTGGAACTGGCTGCTGGGCGGCCTCGCCTTCGGGGCGGCGCTGATGCTCTGGGACGGCTCGCCCTTCCACCCCGGGCCGGAGGCGCTCTGGGACTTCGCCGAGGAGGAAGGCATCACCCATCTCGGCCTCTCGGCCAAATATGTGGACGCGGTGCGCAAGGCGGGCGTGGAGCCGGCGGCCGGGCGGCGGTTCCCGCACCTGCGCAGCGTGCTCACCACCGGCTCGCCGCTGGCGCCCGAGAGCTTCGAGTGGCTCTACGGCAGGGCGAAGGCGGACATGGCCGTCGCCTCCATGTCGGGCGGCACCGACCTGCTCGGCTGCTTCGTCGGCGCGAACCCGCTGGGCGCGGTCCACCGGGGCGAGATCCAGGCCCCGCAGCTCGGCATGGACGTGCGCGTGTTCGACGCCGAAGGCCGGGACGTGCTGGACGAGAAGGGCGAGCTGGTCTGCGCGCGGCCCTTCCCCTCCATGCCGGTCATGTTCTGGGACGACCCGGACGGGACGCGCTACCGCGACGCCTATTTCGCGCGCTGGGACAATGTCTGGCGCCAGGGCGACTTCGCCTCGATCTCTTCCCGGACCGGCGGCATGGTGATCTACGGGCGCTCCGACGCCACGCTCAATCCGGGCGGGGTGCGCATCGGCACGGCCGAGATCTACCGCGAGGCCGAGTCGCTGGACGAGGTGGAGGAGGCGCTGGCGATCGGCCAGGAATGGGAGGGCGACACGCGCATCGTGCTGTTCGTGCGGCTGGCCGGCGGCGCCATGCTCGACGAGGCGCTGCGCGAGCGCATCCGCCGGCGCATCCGCGAACACGCCTCGCCGCGCCATGTGCCGGCGGTGATCGCGGAGGTGGCCGACATCCCGCGCACCCGGTCCGGCAAGATCGTCGAGCTCGCGGTGCGCGACACGGTCCACGGGCGGCCGGTCGCCAATGTCGAGGCGCTGGAGAACCCCGGCGCGCTCGCGCACTTCCGCAACCGGCCCGAACTGCGGGCCTGACGGGGGGCGGGGCATGGAGCACTGGTATCCGAAACGCCGCTTCGGCGACCTCTACGATGAGGCGGCGGCGCGCTGGCCGGACCGCGAGGCGCTGGTCTACCGGGACCGGCGCTACACCTTCCGGGAGGCCGCGGACAAGGTGGACGAGGCGGCGCGCGCGCTGATCGGCCTCGGCGTCGGCCCCGGCGAGCATGTCGCGCTCTGGCTCACCAATTGCGACGAGTGGGTGTTCGTCCATTTCGCGCTGGCGAAGATCGGCGCCGTCACCGTGCCGGTGAACACGCGCTTCCGCACCCGCGACCTCGCCTATGTGCTGAAGCAGTCGGACAGCGTCATGCTGGTCGCGCACGATGTGTCCGGGCCGGTGGACTATCTCGCCATGCTGCGGGAGATCGACCGGGCGGACTTCCCGGAGCTGCGCGGGATCGTGCTGGTCTCCGAAGGCCCGGCGCATGAGGGCTTCGCGGACTGGCGCGCGGCGCTGGAGGCCGGCCGCGCCGTGCCGGAGGCGGCGCTCGGCGCCCGCGCGGCGGACGTGGCGCCCGATGCCGTGGCGTTCATCATGTACACCTCCGGCACGACCGGCTTCCCCAAGGGCGCGATGCACAGCCACAAGCTGGTGCGCAACAATGAGGAGCGCGGCTTCAAGCTGGGGCTGACGGTCCGGGACACGATCCTGAACTACCTGCCGCTGTTCCACGCCTTCGGCTATTCGGAAGGCGCGCTGATGTCGCCGCTCTTCGGCGCGCGCCAGATCCTGACCGCGACCTTCGACCCGGACGAATGCCTGGACCTTGTAGAGGCCGAGGGCGTGAGCGTGATGCACGGCTTCGAGGCGCACATGAAGGGGCTCTGCGAGGCGCAGGAGGCGCGCCCGCGCGACCTCTCCAGCCTGCGCACCGGCCTCTTTGCCGCCGGCATGAAGAGCGCCACGCCCGTCTGCCGGCGCGGCGCGGAGACCCTGAAGCCGATGCGCGCCGTCTCCGGCTTCGGCATGACGGAGGTGTGGCTCGGCGTCACGGTCGGCTCCGTCGATGACGGCCTGGAGCGCCGCACCGAGACATCGGGCTATCCCGCGCCCGGCTACGAGGTGCGGATCGTCGATCCCGAAACGCTCGCCCCCTGCCCGCCGGGAACCGAGGGCGAGCTGCAGGTGCGCGGCTTCAGCCTGATGCTGGGCTACTACAAGAAGCCGGCCGAGACCGCCGAAAGCTACACGGAGGACGGCTGGTTCCGCACCGGCGACATGGGCGTGTGGCGCGAGGACGGCTATATGCGCTTCCTCGGGCGCTACAAGGACATGCTCAAGGTCGGCGGCGAGAATGTCGATCCGATGGAGGTCGAGGGGCTGCTGCTCGACCACCCGGAAATCCGCCAGGCGGCCGTTGTCGGCGTGCCGGACGAACGCCTCGCGGAGGTCGCCGCCGCCTATGTGGAGCGGGAGCCGGGCAGCCGCCTCGACGCCGGGGCCGTGCTCGGCTGGTGCCGGGGCAAGGTGGCGAGCTTCAAGCTGCCGGCGCACGTCTTCTTCATCGACGCCTTCCCGATGACCGCGTCGGGCAAGATCCGCAAGGTGGAGCTTCGCGCCGACGCGCAGAAACGTATAGAGGCGCGCGCCGACGCAAGCAGCCGGCTCGAAACCCGGGGGGACATGGCCGCATGCTGAAATCGCCGATCTGCGAGCTGTTCGGCATCGAACACCCGATCCTGCTCGCCGGCATGGGCGGGGCGAGCACGCCGGAACTCGCGGCCGCCGTCTCCAATGCGGGCGGGCTCGGCATCATGGGCGCGGCCGGCCTCGGACCCGGCCAGCTGCGGGAGTGGATCGCGCGCTGCCGGGACCTGACGGACAAGCCCTTCGGCGTCGATACGCTGCTGCCGGCCTCCGTCAGGCGCGGCGCGAACCGGGGCTGGCCCTCCAACCGCCCCGAGCCGCGGGACCTCGTGCCGGAATACCGCGAACACGCCCGCGCCTTCCTCGCGCGGGAGGGCATAGCCGAAGCGCCGGCGGAGGCGGTCTGGCCGCAGGATGACGGGCCGCCGCTCTTCTCCAAGGCGTTCTTCGAGGCGCAGATGGAAGTGGTGATCGAGGAGGCGGTGCCGGTCTATGCCTCCGGGCTCGGCAGCCCGGCCGCCTGGCTCGACCGGCTGCGCGACCGGGGCACGAAGGTGCTGGCGGTGATCGGCACGGTGCGCCATGCAAGGCAGCTGCTCCCGGTCGGGCTCGACGCGCTGGTCGCCCAGGGCCATGACGGCGGCGGACACAACTCGCCCATCGGCACCATGGCGCTGATCCCGCAGGTGGTGGACGCCGTCGAGGGCCGGGTGCCGGTGCTGGGCGCGGGAGGCATAACGGACGGGCGCGGCGTGGCGGCGGCGATGATGCTGGGCGCGGACGGCGCCTGGGTCGGCTCCGCCTTCCTCGCCTCGGCCGAGGCCGGCATCGAGCCCGGCCAGAAGCAGGCCATCGTCGAGGCGACCGAGGAGGGCACCACGGTGTCCCGCTCCGTTACCGGCAAGCCCGCGCGCATCATCCGCTCGCGCTGGACCGAGCTCTGGGCGAACGATGCGGAGCGCGAGCCGCTGCCCATGCCGTACCAGGGCCAGGTCTCGCGCCCGGTCATGGTGGCCGCCAATCTCGCCGGCCGCGCCGATGTGAACCCCGGCTATGCCGGACAGGGCATCGGCATGATCCGCGCCGTGCGCCCGGCAGGCGACATCATGGCGGAGCTCGTCTCGGACGCCGAGGCCGTGCTCCGCGCCCGCAGCGCCGCCTTCCTGGAGGGCTGAGGAGCCATGGAATTCGGGCTGTTCCTCGAATTCGGGGTCCGCAACGGGCGGGCGCCGGACGACATTTTCCGCGAGGGCTTCGAGCTGGCCGACCTTGCCGAGCGCCTCGGCATGCACTCGGTCTGGCTGGCGGAGTTCCATTTCATGCCGGACCGCTCGGTGCTGTCCTCGCCGATCGCGGTGGCGGCGGCGCTTGCCGCGCGCACGAAGCGGCTCAGGATCGGCATGGCGGTCTATGTGCTGCCGCTCACCCACCCGCTGCGCGTGGCGGAGGAGGTGGCGACGGTGGACCAGATCAGCGGCGGGCGCTTCGATTTCGGCATCGGGCGCAGCGGCTTCATCGCGCAATATCGCGGCTACGACATCGACTATGGCGAGAGCGAAGCGCGCTTCGACGAGGCGCTGGAGGTGCTGCGGGGCGCCTTCGCCGGCGGGCGGTTCTCCTATGAAGGCCGCTATTACCGGGTGCGCGATTCGGTGCTGATGCCGCCCGTGCACCAGAAGCCGCACCCGCCCATGTACATGGCCGCCACCTCGCCGGCCACCTTCGCCAAGGTGGGCCAGCTCGGCCTGCCGCTGTTCGTCGGGCTGCGCGGCGACGGGCTGGAGCCGCTCGCCGCCAATATCCGCGTCTATCGCGAATCCTGGGCGGCGGCCGGCCATCCGGGGCGGCCGACCGTGCATCTGCGCGTGCCGGTCTATGCGGGCGCGACGCCGGAAGCCGCCGTCGCCGAGGCCCGCCCGACGCTCGTCCACTATTTCGAGCGCCAGGCGCGGCTGGTGGCCAGCCAGGGCGCCAAGAAGGGCGTCGGCAGGGGCGGCGCGTCGGCGACCGCGGCCCGCCTCGCCGCGCTCACCTGGGAGGACATCCGGGCGCACTATGTCGCCGTCGGGTCGGCCGCCCAGCTCGTGGAGACGCTCGGCCGCTGGCGCGAGATACTCGACATAGACGGCGTCATGGTCGAGACCAATGCCGGCAACGGGCTGACCGAAGAACAGGCTGCCGGGAGCGTGCGCCGCATCGCCGAAGAGGTCATGCCCGCGCTCGGATGATGCGAAGCTTTCGCATGATTAGTTGCGAATGAAAACGAAAACGCTTCTCAAATAATTCCACGCATCACTTGAATTGCAGCCCTTGTTTTCCGGGTTTTCCGGGCAATATAATTGTCCAGGAAATCCCGGAAACAGGCTTGTACGCAAGCGATTGGAGAGAGGAATGAAGGGCGACAGGAAAGTCATCGCAATACTCAACGACGTGCTGAAAAACGAGCTGACGGCCATCAACCAGTATTTCCTGCATTCCCGGATGCTCGGGAACTGGGGGATCGCAAGGCTTGCGAAACATGAATATGAGGAATCGGTCGATGAGATGCGCCATGCGGACGAGCTGGTCGAGCGCATCCTGTTCCTCGAAGGGCTGCCGAACCTCCAGGATATCGGCCGGCTCCGCATCGGCGAGAGCGTCCAGGAGATCCTCGACGCCGACCTCGCGCTCGAACGCGAGGCGATTCCCGTGCTGCGCGAAGGCATCGCCCATTGCGAGCGGGTCTCGGACTATGTGACCCGCCACCTGCTGCGCGGCATCCTCGAGAGCGAGGAAGAGCATGTGGACTGGCTGGAGACGCAGGGAGAACTCATCGCCCGGATGGGGATGGAGAATTACATCCAGCTCCAGAGCAAGCCGGCCGACGACGGTTGAGAAACGGGACCGGGCGGCTTCCGGTCAGCCGGCCCGCACACCGGGCGCCTCCGCGACCGGCACCGCCATGACCGCGGGCGCAGCGTGCTCCCGGTCGATCAGTTCCTGCGCGGCCGGCAGGCAGCGCCCGCACCGGGGCCCGCCGCCGAGCGCCGCATAGGCCTTGTGCGCGCATCGCAGGCCCGAGCGCGCCGCCTCGCGGATTTCGGCGTCGCGATAGGCGTTGCAGATGCAGACATACATGCCGCCGCCCCCGGATTGACTCCGGGAATGCTGACTCGTGTGCAATTGCAAGTCAATCGCAAAATTCAGGGGCCTTTCAGCCGACAATGACCTGCGCTCAGCAGCTCTCCCGGGCGCAGGCAAAGCCATCGGCTTCAGGCGTCACCACCCGTTCCGACAGGTCGCGATGCATCGAGGGCTATGTCCCGCCCGCAGAAGCCGAAATCGCTTGCAGAGCAGGCAGGGGCTCTGGCAGATCGGTCTGGACGATGTCCCAGATGACGTCGTTGTCGATGCCCGGATAGGCATGAGCGATCCGGTTGCGCGTTCCGATAATGGCCCGCCAAGGTATTTCCGGATGTGCCGCCCTGACCTCCTCGGGGATATGCGCAGCTGCTTCTCCGATAATTTCAATGTTGCGTAAAGTTGCGTCGTAAACGAGCGAATTCTCAGGAAAAGCGGCTTCGTCCAGCCCCGCCGTGTATTCGAACACCTTTTCGCAGCACTGGATCATGTCGGCGATGAAGAGTCGCCATTCTCTCGTCTCCGCGGCCTCAGACACGGATTGCGTCACGCTCCACATAGGGCCGCAATTCCGGGCGCAACGCCTTTTCCGTCACCAGGTCGACCCGGCGGCCCAACAGGTCTTCTATATAAAACTGCACGCCGAAGAATGCCTTTGAGGTCGCCCGGCCGGTGAATCGCACCAGAATGTCGATGTCGCTGTCATCCCGCGCCCGGTCGCGTGCGGTGGAACCGAAAAGCGCAAGTTCGGCAACGCCGAAGCGGCGGGAAAGCGTCTCCTTGTGCGCGCGCAACAGCGCCAGAGCTTCTTCCCGCCCTGTCACAACCGTCACTGCCGCCGTTTCTTTCCGTGCCAAAAATCGGGCTCTCGTTCGAACGCCGGGGTATCGACAAGCGAGCAGTGCCCCGGCTATGCGGTCAACCGGCTTCCGGCGCCGTCCTCGGGTCGTCGACATGGAGGTGCTGGGTCGGCTGCGGGGTTGCGGTCATCACCTTGACGCCGTCTTCCGAGGTGAATCTGTGCCAGCAGCCCTGCGGCACGACCAGAAGCGCGCCGGCGCTGAGCTCGTACGTCTCGACCTTGTCGTCGACGATGATGTCGAAGCGGGTCGAGCCCTCCAGGATCTGCACGATCTCGTCGCCCTTCAGGTGCCGTTCCCACCCGCTGGTGCCGCTGAAATTGGCGGCGAAGAGGCCGCCGTCGCGGAATGCCGCGAGCTTCCTGAAGGAGGCCTGCGCTTCCTGCTCGGTGGTGTGGGGACCGCGGCCTTGCAGCCTGACCAGATCGTCCAGGTCCCGGTCCAGGTCGATGAGTTCGATCATGGGCAGCTCCGGTGTTCTGCCTGCCGGCGCGCGCTAGACGGGCGTGTCGCCGCAGATGGTGACGCGGTGCATGACGCGGGTCTCGCCCGGATAGTCGTCGAGCGCGTAATGCTGGGTGCAGCGATTGTCCCAGAAGGCGACCGATCCTTCCTCCCAACGGAAGCGGCACTGGAATTCCGGCTTGATGGAATGCTGGCGCAGCCAGTCAAGCAGCGGCTCGCTCTCGGCGTCCGTCAGCCCGTCGAAATACTGGCAGTGCCCGCCGACATAGAGCGCCTTGCGCCCGGTCTCCGGGTGGGTGCGCACCACCGGATGCGAGGAGGTTGTCTGCACGTTGCCGGGCTCCTTGACCTGCATGGAGGTGCGCCCGGCATACATTTCCTTGCGCGTCTTGCCGCCCGCGCTCTTGAACCGGTCGCCGACCGAGATGGCGCGGAGCCCCGAAAGCGTCTCCTTCAGGCCGTCCGAGAGCGTCTCGTAGGCGAGATACTGGTTGGTGAACAGCGTGTCGCCGCCTTTGGACGGCACCTGCTTGGCGTAGAGGATGGTGCCCATGGCGGGCTGGGGCGAGAACATCTGGTCCGAATGCCAGGCACCGCCGAAATTCTTCGTGTCCACCGGCGTCTTCTTGATTTCGAGAAGCTCCGGATAGTCGTCCATGCCCTTCATGAAGGGATGCAGGTGGATGTCGCCCCAGCGCCTTGCGAAGGCGAGCTGCTGCTCGGGCGTGATGTCCTGGCCGCGGAAGAAGATCACCAGGTTCTCGTGCAGCGCGCGGCGGATTTCGTCGAAGGTTTCCTCATCGACATCCGCCAGATCGACGCCGCTGACCTCGGCGCCGAGCGCGCCGGCCACGGGCTTCACCTCGATGCGCCGGAATCCGGACATAAAGCCTCTCCTTCCCATGATGGCGGCGGGAGCCTATATCGAATTCCATCCGGCGTCCAAGCGCGCCGCGGAGCCGCTCGGCCCCGAAGGAGACCGTTCTGCATGCTTACGCCCGCAATGACGGTGCTTATCCGCGAGAATACGCTGGCGCTGGTGGCGACGGTGACGCCGGAGGGCGAGCCCGCCGTTTCGCCCAAGGCGACCGTCGTGGTGCTGGGTCCCGCGCGGCTTGCCTTTTCGGACCTGCGGTCGCCCGGCACGAGGCGCAACCTCGCCGCCAACCCGGCCTGCGAACTCGCTTTCGTCGATGTGTTCCGGCGCAAGGCGGTGCGCGTGCGGGGGCAAGGCTCCTACCATGCGCGCGGCGCGCCCGGGTTCGACGCCCTCATGCCGCATTTCACCGAATGGCCGGACCTGCAGCCCCGGATGCACGGCGTGTTCGACATCGCAGTCGCCAGCGCGGAGATGGTCGTCTCGCCTGCCTACGATACCGGCGCCGAGGAGGCGGAACTTGCCGCCGCGTGGCTCGCCCGCTATCGCCGCCTCATCGAAGGCTGATCGCGGCGGCCGCCGCGATCAGCGGTCCGCCTCGATTTCGGCGAGCAGTTTCGCGGCGCGCTCGTCGATGATGCGCTGGTAGGCGGTTTTCGCCGGCAGTTTCAGGGCCCGCCGGAGCAGCTTGCGGGCCCGGTTCATGTCCCCCTCCAGAAGTCGAAGCGCGTGCGCATATTCGTAGAGCGGCGCCTTCTCGCCGGGCGCAGTCCTGAGCGCCCGGGCGAACAATTTGTGGGCGGTTTTCTCGCGGGCGCCATAGGCGATACTGGCGAGGATCGATCCGGCGGCCTCCACCACCCGCGCATGCCATATGGCCAGGCCCGCCATTGCCGCGGCCGAGTCCGGTTTCAGTTCCAGCGCGCGTTGCAGCGAGTCGCGGATCTTCGACCCGTAGCCCCGCTCGCTTGCCTCGTCCGTGGTCAGGGTCTGCCCGTGCCGGCCCATGACGCGCGCAGCCGCGATATGCGTAAAGGCCTCGTTGGGACCGGCCCTGACGGCGCGGGCCGCCAGCGCGAGCGCACGTTTGAACAAGGCCGGCCGGTTCTTCTTTGCGGCCCGGTAGAACGCTTCGACGGCCAGAGATTCTGCAGCCAGGGCAAGGCCGTCCGCGCCGCCCGCGGCCTCGGCCAGGTCGGCAGCTTCGAGGAACCGGCCCTCCGTCCAGGCGGCGCGGGCGTCGTCCAGCGGCCCGGCCGCCACGGGAGACGCCGTCATCGCAGCCAGCAATGCAGCGGCAGCGGCGGTCCTGAATGACGAGGTCGGCATGGAAGACGGGCAGCTGTTCAAGATCACGGCGGATACTACATGACAGGGGCCCGCAGGGGGAAGCGCCCGGTTGACAGGCGGGGCAGGCGGGGCAGAATGACGGATGGAAGCGGGCGTAGCTCAGTGGTAGAGCATCGGCTTCCCAAGCCGAGTGCCGTGGGTTCGATCCCCATCGCCCGCTCCAGCTTGGCGCCGGCCCGGGGGGAGGCGATGGAATATCGCGAAATCGAGGTTGCGCCGGTCGCAGGCGCACTCGGGGCCGAAATCGGCGGCGTGGACATATCCGGGCCGCTGGCGGACAGCGTCTTCGACGAAGTTCGCCGCGCCTTCCTCGAATACCGGGTGATCTTCTTCCGCAACCAGTCGCTTGCGCCCCGCAGCCAGCGCGATTTCGCCGCCCGGTTCGGCCCGTGCAACCGCTATCCCTTCGTCGCCGGGCTGGAGGAATGCCCGGAGGTGATCCCGATCGTGAAGGAGCCGGAGGAGACCTTCAATTTCGGCGGCCTCTGGCATTCCGACACCACCTATCTGGAGAAGCCGCCGCTCGGCACCCTGCTCTACGCCGTCGAGACGCCGCCGCAGGGCGGCGACACGCTGTTCGCCAACACCAAGCTCGCCTATGACACGCTGTCCGACGGCATGAAGGCGGCGCTCGCCGGGCTCCGCGGGCTTTCCAGCGCGAAGATCCGCTATGCGGAGGCCGGGCGGTCCGGACAATTCGCCAAATTCAAGGGCGCGATGACCGCAATCGGCCTCGACCGGGAAGAGACGCTGGAAGCCTGGCATCCGGTGGTCCGCACCCATCCCGACACGGGCGAGAAGGCGCTTTATGTCAATCGCGCCCATACAGTCCGTTTCAAGGGCTGGACCGAGGCCGAGAGCCGGCCGTGGATCGCCTGGCTCTGCGAGCATATCGCGAAGCCCGAGTTCACCTGCCGGTTCCGGTGGGAGCCGGGGTCGGTCGCGCTCTGGGACAATCGCTGCACGCACCATTTCGCGCTCAATGACTATCACGGCTATCGCCGCCGCATGCACCGCTGCACCATAGAGGGCGACCGGCCCTCCTGAGGCCCCTGCCCCGTCGTAACTTCCGGAGAGTCCATGAACAGCAAGACCGCGCCCGATGGCGCGCCGAAGATCGCGATCGTCTGCGCCGGAGCCGTCGGCTCGCATGTCGGCGGCCACCTGACCCGCGCCGGCTTTGCGCCGATCCTGGTCGATTTCTGGCCCGAGCATGTCGAGACCATGCGCCGCGACGGGCTGAAGCTGACCGGCATGACGGAGGCGGAATGCTTCACCCAGCCGGTCGAGGCCTGGCACATCACCGAGTTGGAGCGGCTCTCGCGCGAGCGCCCGGTCGATATCGCGTTCGTCTGCGCCAAGTCCTACGACACGGTCTGGGCGACGGAGATGATCCGCCAATATCTGGCGCCGGACGGCTTCGTCGTGTCGCTCCAGAACGGCATCAACGAGGAGCGGGTGGCCGGCGTGGTCGGCTGGGGCAAGACGATGGGCTCGATCGCGAGCCTGATCGCCGTGGAACTGCACGGCCCCGGCGAAGTGCGCCGCAATGTGCAGCTCGGCGGCGAGCGGCACACCGTCTTCCGCGTCGGCGAGCCGCACGGCAGGATCACCGACCGGGCGCGGCACGTCGCCGACATGCTGGGCCATGTGGACAGCGCGATAGCCACGCCCAACCTCTGGGGCGAACGCTGGTCGAAGCTTGTCATCAACTCGATGCGCAACCCGATGTCGGCGGCGACCGGCCTCGGCGGCAACGAGGCGGACCGGCTCGACTACACCCGCCGCCTCGCCATCCGCATTGCCGGCGAGGCGATCCGCATCGGGCTCGCCCACGGCTTCACCCTGGAAAAGCTCTACGGCATGGAGCCGGAGCGCGTCGCCGAAGCCGCGGAAGGCAGCAATGAGGCCATGACCGAGATCGAGACGGTGCTGGAACGCAACGCGCAAGGCCGTTCGGGCGGCCAGCGCCCCTCCATGGGCCAGGACATCCAGAAGGGCCGGCGCACCGAGATCGACTATATCAACGGGCTGGTGGTGGACTATGCCGAACGCCTGGGCCTTCCCGCCGACGCCAACCGGGCCATCGTCGAGGTGGTCAAGCGCGTCGAGCGCAAGGAAATCGCCCCCGCCCCGGAGAATGTCCGGCATATCTGAGGGGCAGCCGGTGGCGCAGGCGGCCGAAGGGCGCATAATGCCGCCCGACGGAAGGAGCCGCTTTTCATGCCGGACAGTGCGGATATCTTTCAGGGCGGTCTGACCTGGAGAATCCTGAGGCAGGTGTTTCCGGTCGCGCCGTCGCTGCGGCGCGAGCATTGGGACCTGTTGTCCGGAACGGGGGTCGAAGAGGCGCAGAGAAGCGACGATGAAATCTTCTACGGGTCCCTGCTGCACAAACTCCGGCGCGACGTCGGGTTCATAATCGATCTGGACCGGCGGTTCCTCGGCTCGAAAAAGAAAAAGGACAGGGAAAAAGCCTTTACCTTTCGCGCGGGGAAGTGGTTGCTCCAGCAAATCCCCGATCTTTTCGACTATGACGACATTCTTGACGCGCCGACGGGCCTGTTCGGCGAAAACACCGCCGAGCGGGGCCTGCGCGATCTCATTGCGGAAATGCGGCGGGTCGAACGACAGGCGAAAGCCGACCTTGTGCCGCGAATCGAAGACCGCTGGAAATCGGCCGGCGCGGAACTGCGGGCGCTTCTCGACGAGCTGGACAGCCCGACGCCGGAGGCGGTCGAGCGGATCGAGGCCGCTGCGCAGACGCTTCTGGATGCCGGCAGGGAGATCCGAAACCTGGCGGCGGAACTGGAGCGTAACCGCGCCGGCCTTCGTATGCTGCTGGAGCCGTTTTCCGACCGGAGAAACGCCGCCCGAGTTCTGGAGCGCCTCGACTCGCTGGATGCCCCGCAACTGGCGGAGCTCGCCGAAATCACACTCGAGACCCGCGGGCCCCTCGCTGCGCTGGCCGGCGCGGAAACCGGACTGGCGGCGAAGGAGAAGGAGTTCGAGAAGCGGCGGGCCGAGGGCGCGCCCTGGGCCGCGATCGCAAGGCAGGCGGATGCTCTGGCGGAACTCGAAGCGGAAAAAGACCGCCAGCTTGCGGCAGTGGAGACGATATTCGCCCGGATGGCAGCGGTTTCGGCGGCGGTCGAGGCCGGGGAGCCGGAGGCCGGGCCCGCCCCGCGGCTTGCGAAACGGCGAAACCGGGCGAAGCCCGTGGAAGAGGCGCTCGCGCCGCCGCAGGACCGGGCTGCGCCAAGTGAGGACCGCTCCAGCCTCGGCATGGTCCTGCCGACGGCATGGAAGGAGTTTCCGGCCTGGTGCGGGGAGCATCTGGCGGATGGTCTGGTCCTGTCGCCGAGAGCTCGCAACACGATAAAGAAGACGCAGTACGAAGACGTCGAAACGGCGGCGAAATGCCTGCTGTGGCTCGCGGGCGATTATCGCCGGGCGAGGCTCGAAGGTGCGGGCGACGATCTCCGCGGTCCGATCGAATCCGGGCTTTGGAACGACCGGTGCGGCGGGGATTCGTTCCCGTTCGACTGGAACGGAAAGCGGGTCGAGGTCGAATGGCATGTGAAGAATGGCGGCAACACGACCGATCCGGCCCGCTGCCTGCGCATCTACTATTTCTGGGACGAGGCTGCCGGGCAGGTCGTGGTCGCCAGCATGCCGGACCACATCCCGAACGGCGCGGTCTGACCGCTTCCCGCTCCCGCACCCGTCACAGCCGCCGCAGGCGCTCGAAGCGGTGCAGCATGAAGGCCGTGCCGATGGCGGGCGCGGCCAGATTGACGAACGGCACGGTCATCAGCCAGGCGACGACGATGCCCGAGAGCCATATCCGGTAGCGGTAGCGGCGGCAAAGCGCGCGCGCGCCACCGGTGTCGAGACGGCGCAGCGCAGCGGCCTCGAAATATTCCCGTCCGCAGAGCCAGCCGTTTGCGAGCCAGAAGAGCAGCAGGCCCAGTGGCGGCACGAAAAGCCACACCGGCAGCAGCAAGAGATTCAGGCCGAGCGCGGCGCCGACGAAAAAGAGCGTCTGGCGGAGCGTTTCGCTCCAGCCCTGCGCGTTGGGGGTGCCGAGATTCGGATAGTGCCGGGCCTCGACGGCGCGCACGGCGCTTTCCAGGAAAAGCCCCTGCAGCGCCGCGGCGGCGGCCGGGAACAGCATCGCCGCGGCCGCGAATGCGGCGACCCCGCCGGCGAGGCCCGCCGCGATGTCCAGCCAGCCGATGCCGGTGAGCCCGCCGAGCGCCCAGCCGGCGCCGGCCGCGAGCAGGGCCAGCAGCAGCGCGGCCAGCAGGCAGGACAGCAGCACGACGCGACGGAAGCGCCGGTCCGAAAGTTGTGCAAAGGCCTTGAGAAGGTCCGCGATCAAGATGCGCCGCCTTCCTCAAGGCCGTAGGCGCGGGCGACAAGCCGGATCGGGTGCTCGACCGTCCGGGCCGGGCCGCCGGGGGCGAGCTGCGCCATGCCCTGCGCGATATGCAGGGCCGCGAGCGGGCATTCGGACACGACACGGCCGCCAGACCCGAGCGCGCGCTCAGCCGTCGGACGCCCGAGCCGGAGCGCGGTCTCGAAATTGTCCTTGAGGCAGCCCCAGACGCCGCCATGGCCGGAGCAGCGCTCGATGACCTCCACTTCCGCGCCGGGAATGAGCGCCAGCAGGTCTGCCGCCTTGCGGCCCGTGTCCTGGGCGCGGGAATGGCAGGCGACATGGACCGCGACCGGCCCGTCGAGCGGGGCCAGCCCTTCCGCCAACCCCTCTCTGCGCGCGATGTCCACGACATACTCGCTGAGATCGAACGCCGACCGCGCAAGCCGGGCCACATCCTCATTGTCGGGCAGGATCAGCGGCCACTCGGATTTCAGCATCAGCGCGCAGGACGGCACCAGCGCGACGATGTCATAGCCGGCATCGACGGCCGCCGCCAATTCCGCGGCGATCCGCCCGGCGCGCCGGGCCGCGGTTTCGATGTCGCCCTGCTCCAATTGCGGCATGCCGCAGCAGCCGGGATGGAGGATGCGCGTGTCCACCCCGTTCCGGGCCAGCACGGCGCGGGCGGCGAGCCCGGTCTCCGGCTCGTTATAGTTGCCGAGGCAGGTGGCGTAGAGCACGGCCTTGCGCCCGAACGCGGGCGCGGCCTCGTTGAGCGCCGGCGTGCCCGCCATGGTGCGCTGCTCCAGGCTCTCATGGTGGAAGCGGGGCAGCGCGGCCTCGCGGTGAACGCCCGCGAGGCCTTCGATCAAGGTCCGTGCGGGCAGGTTGGCCGTGCTCAGCGCCCAATTGGCAAGCGGGGCCGCCATGCCGGCGAGGCGCCCGTTGCGGTCGGTCGCCGCGACCTCGCGGTCCTCGAAACGCCGTTCGCCGCGCCGGAACGCGGCCGCCCGGCAGCGCAGCATAAGATGCGGGAAGTCCACCTCCAGAGGGTGCGGCGGCACATAGGGGCACTCGGTCCTGAAGCACATGTCGCAGAGTGTGCAGGCGTCCGAAACCGCCGTGAAATCCGCCGAGTCGACCGTGTCCAGCCCCGCGGAGGGGCTCCCGTCGATCAGGGCGAAGAGCCTCGGGAAAGCGTCGCAGAGGCCCGAACAGCGCCGGCAGCCCTGGCAGACGGCGAATGTCCGCCGGAGCTCGGCGTCGATGGCGGCCGGGTCTTCGAATTCCGGCGCGTCCCAGGCCAGCGGACGGCGCATGGGGGTGTCCGGGCGGTCCTGTTGCATGGGCTCGGCCCCCTTTCCGGAACTGCGGGGCGACTCTACGGGACCGCAATCGATAATTCAGCCGGGACGGTCTATCGGCGCGGGAAGTTCGGGCGCTCGGGGCCGTAATGCTCCGCCAGATAGTCGAGGATGACCTCGCGGGGGCTTTCCTCCATCGGCTCCATCTCATGCTCCTCGACCATCTCGTCGAGCACCTCCTCCCACTGCCCACGCCGAAGGCCCTGCTGTATGACGATGCGCTCCGAGTGGCACGGCGTGCAGGCGGCAAGGGTTTCCCAGGCGCCGGCGCCGGGCGCCATCAGGCCGATATCCTCCTCGGCGCCCGCGACTGCCGCCGCAAGGCAGGCCGGGAGCAGCAGCGCAGCCCGCATGGCGCCCTCACCTATGCAACGCGCAGGGCCACCCGGTGCATGGTGTTGTTGAGATAGCCTTTCGGGTTCCAGTCGATGGCGAAGGGCTGCATCTCGCCCGCGCTGTCGGTCGCCCGCGCCCAGACCTCGTAGTAGCCGGCCTCGGGGAAGGCGATCGTGCGGCGCCAGTTCTGCCAGGCGCCCGGATTGACCGGCCCGTCCAGTTCGGCGGCCATCCAGCTCCTGCCGAAATCGATGGAAAGATCGACCGCGGACACGGTGCGGTCGCCGGACCAGGCATGGCCGCGCACCTCGACCCGCCGACCTGCCGCGCCGCCGTTCTGCGGCGATGTCACAAGGCTCTTCACCGGCATGCGTTCGATGATCTCGAAATCCTCCTTCGGCACCTTGTCGCCGGGCGCGACGGGATAGCCCGGCACACGGTAGGACTTGCCGGTCATCTTCGGCCCGTCATGCACCCGGTCGCGGATCCGGATGCGCGTCAGCCATTTCTGCGAGCAGGAACCCGGCCAGCCCGGCACCGCGAGGCGCAGCGGCGCGCCGTTCTGCCTGTGCAGCGGTCCGCCGTTCATCGCGAAGGCAATGAGCGCATTGCCGGTCATGGCCTTGGCGATCGGCACGCCGCGCGAGATCGGCAGCTTGCCCTCCTTGCCGGAAAGGTGCGTGTCCGCGCCGTAATGCGCGGTATAGACCGCGCCCGGCTTCACCCCGGCCTTCTTCAGCACGTCGGCGAGGCGCACGCCGGTCCACTCGGAGCAGCCGACAGCACCAACGGTCCACTGGTTGCCCCTGGCCGGCGGGTCGAAGAACGCCCGTCCGTTGCCGCCGCATTCGATGGTGAGCGCCATCGTCACCACCTCGAACTGCGCGCGCAGGTCTGCGATGGTCAGCGTCGCCGGGTTGTCCACCAGCCCGTCGACGGCGAGCGTCCAGCCGTCTGCGTCGGCGTCTTCCGGCGGCAGGCCGTTATTGCGGATGAAATGCCGGGAGGTGGGCGTGATCGCGTCGTCGAGCAGGTGCGCCGGCGTCTCGGCATTGATCGGCCGGTCGTTCAGCAAGGTCAGGCCGTCCTTGCCGACCAGCACGTCCTCGGAGGCGAAGGCTGCCGGCACCAGTCCGCGCGGCATGTTGGCGTAGAAGGGGATCGTCATGCCGAGCAGGCCGCCCGCGGCCGCCAGCCCCGCCCCGGCGAAGAAACCGCGCCGGCTCAACCCCGGCGCAGGCTCGAAGAACTGTCGGCGCGCCTCGTCCGGATGTTCCGCGAACCAGGCGTAAAGGCCTTTCGTTTCGTGCGAATCTCTCGGCATGTCTTCTCGTCCGTCGTTCGTCTGCGCGTCTTCGACGCGCTGCCGCCGTTCATTCTGCGCTGCCCCGCGAAATACCGTCAATGAGAGGGCGGGGTTGCCGGCCTCTGTCTCCGGCGCAAAATTTTCTTGATTTGTTCCATTCACTCGGATATTGTTTCCCCATGCAGGCGGTTCGGAAAGGGCGAGGGGCGGCGAGCAACCGGAGCGGGCGCTATGAGCGCGAGCGTCCGGAAGCCTTCGACGACGGCTGGGGCACGGTGGAGGAGGCGCCGCCGCCGCTGCGCACGACCGTCACGGAAGAGGCGCCGCGCAAGGTCATCACGCGCAACGACTCGCCCGATCTCGGCTTCGACCGGTCGATCAATCCTTACCGGGGCTGCGAGCATGGCTGCATCTACTGCTATGCGAGACCGACCCATGCCTGGCTTGGCCTCTCCCCGGGGCTCGATTTCGAAAGCCGCCTGTTCGCCAAGCCGACAGCGCCTGCGCTGCTGGAGAAGGAGCTGGCGCGGCCGGGCTATCGTCCCGAGGTGCTCGCCATCGGCACCAATACAGACGCCTACCAACCGATAGAGAGAGGTTACAGGGTAATGCGCGGCATCCTCGAAGTGCTGGCCCGCTGCCGCCACCCGGTCTCGATCACCACCAAGTCGGCCCTCGTGCTGCGGGACCGGGACCTGCTGGCGGACATGGCGCGCGAGAACCTCGCCCATGTCACCATGTCGGTCACGACGCTCGACGGGCGGCTGGCGAGGAGCATGGAACCGCGCGCCTCCTCGCCGGCCCGCCGGCTGGAGGCGGTGGCGGGGTTGAGCGAGGCGGGCGTGCCCGTTTCGGTCAATTTCGCGCCGATCGTTCCGGCGCTGAACGACCATGAGATGGAGACGGTTCTGGAGGCCGCCCGGGAAGCCGGGGCGAAGGGGGCGGGCTACACGCTGCTGCGCCTGCCGCTGGAGATCGCGGACCTGTTCCGGGAGTGGCTGGAGGCGCATGCGCCCGACCGGGCGGCGCGGGTGCTCTCCCGCGTGCGCGACATGCGCGGCGGGCCGCTCTACAAGAGCGCCTTCCATGTGCGCATGAAGGGCGAGGGGCCCTATGCGGAGACGATCTCGAAGCGGTTCGCCATCGCCTGCCGCCGGCTCGGCCTCGCGCGCGGCTACGGGAAGCTGGACGACACGCTTTTCCGTCCGCCGGGCGCGCAATTGCGCCTCGATTTCTGAGATGCCGGACTTTTCGCTGGAAGCAACCTGGCGGGGGCCGGTCGCGGGCGTGGACGAGGTCGGGCGCGGCGCGCTGGCCGGGCCGGTCATGGCCGCGGCCGTCATCGTACCGGAAGCGAGCCGCGCGGCCGTCGCCGAACTCGGGCTCGACGATTCCAAGAAGCTCGGGCCGAAGCGCTGCCGGGAACTCTACTGCCGGCTTGTGCGGCTGGTGAAGGTCGGGTTCGGCGAGGCGTCGGTCGAGGAGATCGACCGTCTGAACATATTGCAGGCCGCCCTGCTGGCCATGCAGCGCGCGGCCGCGGCCCTGCCGGAGCGGCCGGAAGCGGCGCTGGTGGACGGCACGCATGCGCCGGCGCTCGACTGCCCGGTTCGCACGATCGCCGGCGGGGACGCGGCTTCGCTCTCCATCGCCGCCGCCTCCGTTCTCGCCAAGACGGCGCGCGACCGGCGCATGGCGGCGCTCGAACGCGACTGGCCGGGCTATGGATGGGCGCGGAACGCGGGTTACGGCGTGCCGGCGCATCTGGCCGCGCTCGCTCGTCTCGGGCCGACGCCCTTTCACCGCCGCACTTTCAGACCCGTTTCCAAGCTGCTGATTCCGAAAGATTCTTGACGGGCCGCCCAGCGGGACTCAAACTCGCCGCCGACAGGAGAGGGCGGCTTTCTTGAAAACCGACTATATCGAGTGCGGCGAGTGCGTCGCCCTGATGGAGGCATTGCCCGAGGCGTCGGTCGATCTCGTCTTCGCCGATCCGCCCTACAATCTCCAGCTCAAGGGCGAGCTGCATCGGCCGAACAACAGCCGCGTGGACGGCGTCGCGGAAGACTGGGACCGTTTTTCGAGCCTCGCCGAATACGACGAATTCACCCGCGCCTGGCTCGGCGCCGCCAGGCGGGTGCTGAAACCGGACGGCACGCTCTGGACCATCGGCAGCTACCACAATATCTACCGCCTGGGCGCCGCGCTGCAGGACCTGGGCTTCTGGCTGCTGAACGAGGTCGTCTGGCGCAAGTCCAACCCGATGCCGAACTTCCGCGGGCGGCGCTTCACCAATGCGCATGAGACGCTCATCTGGGCGGCGCACGGCGAGAAGTCGCGCTATGTCTTCAACTACGACGCGCTCAAGGCGCTGAACGACGGCCTCCAGATGCGCAGCGACTGGGTGCTGCCGATCTGCACCGGCCATGAGAGGCTGAAACGGGGCCGGCGCAAGCTGCACCCGACCCAGAAGCCGGAAGCCCTGCTGCACCGCGTGATCCTGGCGTCGACCCGGCCGGGAGACATCGTGCTGGACCCGTTCTTCGGTACCGGCACCACCGGCGCGGTCGCCAGGCGGCTCCGTCGGCGCTGGATCGGCATCGAGCGGGACGAAACCTATGCCGCCGCCGCCGCCGAGCGCATCCGCCGGGTCGAGCCGGTCGCCGATCCCGAGGCGGTCGCCATTCCGGAGAAGCGCTCCGAGCCCCGCATTCCCTTCGGCGCGCTGGTCGAGCAGGGGCTGCTCGATGTCGGGCAGGTGCTGACCGACCGGAGCGGGCGGCTGAGCGCCAAGGTGCGCGCCGACGGCTCGCTCGTCGCCGCGGACCACAGCGGCTCGATCCACAGCGTGGGCGCCGCGCTCCAGGGCGCGCCGGCCTGCAACGGCTGGACCTTCTGGCATGTGCCGAGTGACCGGGGGTCCATGCCGATAGATGTATTGCGCCAGCAATTGCGCGCACAGAACAGGGAAGAGGGAGCCTGACGGGATGGCAAGCGACAATGCGGAGTGGCTGGCGCTGACGGAGGAGGAGGCGCTGGAGCCGGACCTGCCGATCTGCGACCCGCACCATCATCTCTGGGACGCGCGCGGAGGTTTCGTCCAGCCGCGCTACCTGCTCCACGAGTATCTTGAGGACCTGGCGAGCGGCCATAATGTCGTGAGCACCGTGTTCATCGAGTGCGGCGCCATGTTCCGGGCCGACGGGCCTGAGGAGATGCGCCCGGTCGGCGAGACGGAGTTCGTGAACGGCATCGCCGCCATGTCCGCCTCGGGCGGCTACGGGCCGGTCCGGATCGCCGCCGGCATCGTCGGCACGGCTTACCTGGACCGGGGCGACAGCGCAGCGGCCGTGCTCGACGAGCAGATCGAGGCCGGCCGGGGGCGCTTCCGCGGCATCCGGCAGGGCGCCACCTGGCACGAGAGCCCGGCCGTACCGAACCACCGCACTGAGCCGCCGCCGGGCCTCTATGACAGCGCCGGCTTCCGCGCCGGCCTCGCTCATCTCGCGCCGCGGCGGCTCACCTTCGAGCTCTGGTGCTACCACACCCAGCTCGACGAGGCGGCCCGGCTGGTCCGCGACTTTCCGGACCAGACCTTCATCCTCGACCATTTCGGCGGGCCCATCGGCATCGGCCCCTATGCCGGGCGCGCGGACGAGGTGTTCGAACACTGGCGCGAGGCCGTGGCGCCCGTCGCCGCCTGCCCGAACGTCATGGCCAAGCTCGGCGGGCTCGCGATGGAGGTCAACGGCTTCGGCTGGCACGAGCAATCGAGGCCGCCGACCAGCCAGGAGCTGATGGACGCCTCAAGGCGCTATTACGAGACGACGCTGGAACTGTTCGGCACGGAGCGCTGCCTGTTCGAATCGAACTTCCCGGTCGAGAAGGTGAGCTGCAGCTACACGGTGCTCTGGAACGCCTTCAAGCGCCTGACCGCCGGCTACTCGGCGGAGGAAAAGGCGGCGCTCTACCACGACAACGCCGCCCGCATCTACCGCCTGTGACGGGGCAAAGCCCTCACCCCACCCGCACGAGGCGGGCGGCGTAGAAGCCGTCCATGCCGCCGCGGTCGGCCAGCATGGAGGGCAGCGTGCGCAGTGTGCCGTCGGGCGCCGCGGCCTCCGGCAGCGCCGGGAAGGCGACCGGCTCCAGCGCGAATTCGGGCCGGCCGGCGAGGAAGGCGGCGATGCGTTCCGGCCCTTCCTCGGGCTCCAGCGAGCAGCAGGCATAGACCAGCCGCCCGCCCGGAGCGGTGGCGTCGGCCGCGCCGGCGAGAAGGCGGTCCTGGAGCGCGGTCAGCCGGTCGAGCCGCCGCCCGGCCCGGCGGTGCAGGATGTCGGGGTGCCGGCGGACCGTGCCGGTGGCGCTGCAGGGCGCGTCGAGCAGCACGGCCGGGAAGGGCCTGTCCGGCCGCCACTCGGCGGCGTCCGCCTCGACCCACACCGCGTCCCGGCCGAGGCGGGCGAAATTGGCGCGCGCTGCGTCCAGCCGGTCGGGCGCGCGGTCCAGCGCCGTCACCCGCGCGCCGGCCGCGGCGAGTTGCGCGGTCTTGCCGCCGGGCGCGGCGCAGAGGTCCAGCACGCGCTCGCCGGCGACAGGGCCCAGCATCCGCGCCGGCAGGGCGGCCGCCATGTCCTGGACCCACCAGCCTCCCTCCTCATAGCCGGGCATCCGGCTTATCGCGCCCGGCCGCGTAAGGCGCAGCGAGCCGGTCGGCATGGTCCTGCCCTCCGGCAGCGGGCCGGGGGCGTCGGGCCGGCGAAGCGAGAGGTCGAGCGGCGCGTCCCCGAGATGCGCTTCGGCGACGGCGCGGGCGGCGGCCTCGCCATGGGCAGCTTCCCAGCCGGCCATCAGGCGCGGCGGCGTGTTCAGCCGGGCGGCGTCCTGGACCTCGACCAGGGCGGGCCCTTCGCGCGCGCCGCGGCGCAGCACGGCGTTGACGAGGCCCTTCATGCGCGCATCCGCCAGGCCGACGGCGGTATCGACGGCCGCATGGGCCGGCACGTCCTCGAACAGGATCTGCGCCATGCCGAGCATCAGCAGCAGCCGGGTGCGCGCCGCGCGGCGGGGCAGGGGGCGCGCGAGGAAGGCGGACAGCAGCGCCTCGATCTGGCCCGCGCGCCTGAGCGTCGTGGCGGCCATGCGGCGCGCGAAGGCGCGCACCTCCGGGCTGTCCCTGTCCGGCCCGGCGTCTTCCAGCGGGCGGCCTTCCAGCAGGACGGAGGCGAGCAGGTCGAGAGCGAGCGCGCGCGCCGCGCCGCCGCTCACGCCCAGGGGCCCTTGCGGCGCGGCCCCTGCATCCAGGAGGCTCCGGTGGGTGCGCCGCCCGGCCGCCCGGCGGGGCGCGGCCGCTGCGCCCGGGCCATCTCCCGGAGCGCCCGTACCCGGTTCGCCGTCGAGGGATGCGTCGAGAACAGCTTGTCGGCCTTGTGCGCGTGCAGCGGGTTCACGATGAACATATGGGCCGTGGCGGGGTTGCGTTCGGCCGCGTGGTTGTCGATGCGGGCCGCGCCCCGTTCCAGGCGTTCGAGCGCGGAGGCGAGCGCCAGCGGGTCGCCGCAGATTTCCGCGCCCAGCCGGTCGGCCTCGTATTCGCGCGCCCGGCTGATCGCCATCTGCACCAGCATGGCCGCCATGGGCGCCAGAATCGCGACGAGCAGGGCGCCGGCGAAACCGAGCGGACCGTTGCGACCGCCGCCGAAGAAAAGGCCGAAATTCGCCAGCATCGACACCGCGCCCGCAACCGTCGCGGTGATCGTCATGATGAGCGTGTCGCGGTTCTTCACATGCGCAAGCTCATGCGCCATCACGCCTTCGACCTCTTTCGTCGAAAGGGTGTGCAGCAGGCCGGTCGTGGCCGCGACGGCGGCGTTTTCCGGGTTGCGTCCGGTGGCGAAGGCGTTGGGCTGGTCGTTGCGCAGGATATAGACGCGCGGCATCGGCAGGCCCGCCTGTTTCGAGAGCCGCCGGACCATGGCGTGGAGTTCCGGCGCGCGCCGCTCGTCCGCCTCCTGCGCGCCGTACATGGACAGCAGCATCCGGTCCGAGTTCCACCAGGCGAAGGCGTTCATTCCGAGCGCGAAGACGAGCGCGAGCCCCATGCCGGCAGGGCCGCCGAGCAGGTATCCGACGGCGAGGAACAGGCCGGTGAGGCCGGCGAGCAGCATCGCGGTGCGGGCGAAGTTCGGCATGGGCGGTCGCGGCTCCGCTTGGCAGGGGGCTCCAGCATGCCATATGTAGGGGCGATGTCCCGCAAATCACGCCCCGACGAGCCGAAGATGCAAGGCCCGACGCCCGGCAAGGCGCGCCAGCCGCCGCCGAGCGCCGCCGGGGACAAGCCGGAGAAGCTCGAAAGGCCCGACCCGACCCGCTACGGGGATTGGGAGATCGACGGGCGCTGCATCGACTTTTGACCGCGCTCTGGCGGGCCTGGCTCACCGTCCCGGAGGACCGGACGGCGGCGGCGGAGCGTGTGCTCGACGGCTGGGCGGAGGCCGTCTCCGTCTTCGAGCTGTCCTCGTCCGACCGGCCGCGGCCCGGTAACGAGGTGCGGGGCGCGGGCTGGGCCGGCGAGCTCTGGCTGGCGGGAGTCTGCGTGGTGGAAGGCGTGGCCGCCGCGCCGCCGGACGCGGCCGAGCTCGCCCGCCGGGCGGCTGGCGAGGGTCTGCCGGCCCCGGAGACCGCACCGCTGGCTGCGCGCGACTGGACGGCGGAGAGCCAGGCGGGCCTGCCCGTGCGGCGCATTGGGCGCATCGCTGCCGGCGACCCCGGCGCGGCGCTGCCGCCTGCGCCGGTGCGGCTTCGCATTGCCGCCGCGACCGCCTTCGGCACGGGCGCGCACCCCACGACGGAGGCGTGCCTGGCTGCGCTCGACCGTCTCCGCTGCCGGACGGGTCCCGGCATGAGGCCGCGCGCCGTGCTGGACCTCGGCACCGGCACCGGCATCCTCGCCTTCGCAGCGGCGCGCCTCTGGCCGGGCGTCCGGGTGGGGGCCGGCGATATCGACCCCGCCGCCCCGGCGGCCTTCGCCCGCAACGCCCGGCTCAACGGCCTGCGCCTTGCCGCCGTGCGGGCGGACGGTGCGGCGCACCCCGGGCTGCGTGCCGCCGCGCCCTATGACGTGATCCTCGCCAACCTCCTCTACCGGCCCCTCATGCGCCTGGCGCCCGAGTTCGCCCGCCTCGCCGCGCCCGGCGGCCTCGTCGTGCTGTCCGGCATTCTGGAATGGCAGGAATTGCCGCTGCGCCTCGCGCTGCGCCGCCAGGGCCTCCGCTTTCGCCGGTCCCGCCGCCTCGACGGCTGGTCCGCCGTCGAGGCCCAGCGCCCCCGCCCCCGCCCGCCGCGGCACCGGCGCAGTTGCCGTCCACGACCGTTCCGCCTATAAACCCGGCGACTGTCGTTCAATTCCGCAGCGGGTGAAGCTCATGGCGCGCGTCACTGTCGAGGACTGCGTCCTCAGGGTCCCGAACCGATTCAATCTGGTCATGCTGGCGGCGCAGCGGTCGCGCGACATCTCCGAAGGCGCGGAGATCACGGTCGAGCGCGACCGGGACAAGAACCCCGTGGTGTCGCTCCGGGAAATCGCGGAGGAGACCGTTCCGCTCGACGAGCTCGAGGAAGGCCAGATCCGCAGGCTGCTGCGCCACCGCGAGGAAGAGGAGGAGCCGGGCGACGCGCTCGACCTGCTGCCGGCGCCGGAGCTTCCCGACAGCCCGCCTCCGGGCGAGGATCTCGATATCGATTCGCTGCTGCGAGAGGTGGCCCAGCAGGACGGCGACTTCCAGCCCCGCGACAGCGGCTAGGAAGGTCCGTGCCGGGGCGCTGCGGAATTTCCTGCCGCCGAGCGCGGTAAACGCGTCCGGGTCCGCCGGATGATTCGGCAGTACGAGCTGATCGAACGCATCAGGGCCTACAACCCCGATGCCGACGAACTGCTGATAAACCGCGCCTACGTCTATGCGATGATCCAGCACGGCAACCAGGTCCGTGCGTCGGGCGATCCCTATTTCTCGCATCCGCTGGAAGTTGCAGCCATTCTGGCCGACATCAGGCTCGACAGCGCCTCGATCATCACCGCGCTGCTGCATGACACGGTCGAGGACACCGACGCGACGCTGGGCGACATCCGCCGCATGTTCGGCAGCGAGGTCGCGCGCCTCGTGGACGGGGTCACCAAGCTGTCCAGGATCGAGTCGCAGTCCATGCGGACCCGGCAGGCCGAGAACCTGCGCAAGCTGGTCCTCGCCATGTCGCAGGACATCCGGGTGCTGCTGGTCAAGCTCGCCGACCGGCTGCACAACATGCGCACCCTGCATTTCGTTTCTGGAGAGGAGAAGCGCCGGCGGATTGCGGCCGAGACGCTCGAAATTTACGTGCCCCTGGCCGAGCGCATCGGGATGCAGGACTGGAAGGAGGACCTGGAAGACCGCGCCTTCGCCGTGACGCAGCCGGAAGCGCGCTCGAATATCGTGCAGCGGCTCGAACTCCTGGAGCGGGAACGCAGCGGCCAGGTCGAGGAGATCATCGGGGCGCTGTCGCGCACCCTCGGGGAGGCCGGCCTCCGGGCCGAGGTCACCGGACGGCGGAAGCGCCCGCATTCGATCCACATCAAGATGCAGCGCAAGGACATCTCGCTGGAGCAGGTGTCCGACATCATGGCCTTCCGCGTCGTCGTGGACACGGAGATGCACTGCTACGAGGCGCTCGGTCATCTGCATGCCGCGTTCCGCGCGGTGCCGGCGCGGTTCAAGGACTATCTCTCGAACCCGAAGGACAATGGCTACCGCTCCCTGCATACGGCATTGATCGACCCCGACGGCCATCGGATCGAAGTCCAGATCCGCACCCGCGAGATGCACGAGTTCGCCGAGAACGGCGCCGCCGCCCACTGGCTCTACAAGCAGGAAGGCGGAGGCGTGGACGGGCGGCAGTACGAATGGGTGCAGCAGTTCCTCGACATTCTCGAAAGCGCGTCGAGCCCCGAGGAATTCCTGTCCCACACCAAGATGCAGCTTTTCCCCGACCAGGTGTTCTGCTTTACGCCGAAGGGCGACCTGAAGGCGTTGCCGGCCGGGGCGACGCTGGTCGATTTCGCCTACGCCATCCATTCCGAGGTCGGCGACCGCTGCGCCGGCGGCCGGGTCAACGGACGGCAGATGCCGCTGCGCACCGAACTGCACAACGGAGACCGGGTCGAAATCGTCACGGCGAACAGCCTGCGCGTCACGCCGGAATGGGACCGGTTCGTCGTAACCGGCAAGGCGAAGGCGCATATTCGCCGCCATGTGCGCCTGCGGCGGCGCGAAGAGTTCGTCAAGCTCGGCCGCCAGCTCCTCGACACCGAGATGCGCGAGGCCGGGCATCCGTGGCGCGAGCGCCAGCTGGCGCCGGTCGCGGTCGCGCGCCAACTGGACTCGCCGGAAGACCTGCTCGCCGCGATCGGCGACGGACGCATCCCGGCGCGGGAAATTGTCCGGACGCTGTATCCGGAAGCCCCCGTCGATGCCGACACCGAAACGGTGGTCTCCATCGAGCGCGCCCGGCGGCGGCGCGGGGAGCGCCCCAAACCGTTGCTGATCCGGGGCCTGATCCCCGGCCTCGCCACCCATTTCGCCCGCTGCTGCCACCCGATCCCCGGCGACCGGATCGTCGGGATCATCACCACCGGCAAGGGGGTGACCGTCCATACCGACGAGTGCCTGACCCTGGAGAGCTTTTCGCACACGCCCGAACGATGGCTGCAGCTGGACTGGGAAGACGAACCGGACCAGGACCGGCCGGGCCATGTCGGGCGGATGCGCCTGACGGCCGCCAACAAGCCCGGCACGCTCGCCCATGTGGCCTCCCTGATCGCCGGCAACCAGGCGAACATCTCGAACCTGAAATTCGTCAACCGGCAGCCGGACTTCTTCGACATGCTGATCGATGTCGAAGTCAACGACACAAGGCATCTGAACGACATCATCGCCGCCCTGAGCGCCCGGCCGGAAATTGCCTCGGTCAAGCGGGCGAAACGCTGACGGCCATGGCGATCCTGGGGCGCAAACGGCGGCGCGGGCTACCGTCCCGGATCGGAGGGTGGGTGTGGCCGTCGGGAGGCTGGCGGCGCGCATCCCGCTATCTCGCCATGCGTCTCAGCCGCATTCCGGGCACCCCCTATTCGCTCGCCGCGGGCTTCTCCTGGGGCGCGTTCACCTCCTTCCTGCCGTTCCCGGGCCTGCACTTCATCATGGCGGCGATATTTGCGCTCGCCACGCGTTCGAACGTGCTCGCGGCCGCCATCGGCACAGTGGTGGGCAATCCCTGGACCTTCCCCTTCATCTGGGTCGGCACCTACGAGCTCGGCGCATGGCTCGGCTTCGGTGCGGAAGGCGTCGATTTCACGACCACCTGGGGGCGCGCCTTCGAGGCCGGCATAGACGGCCGGTTCGGTACCTTCCTGGAGACGGCGCAGCCGCTGCTGCTGGCGATGACGGTCGGCGGCGCGGTGCTGGGCGCGGTGGCCTGGGGGGCTTTCTTCATCATGCTGGCGCCGCTTGTGCGCGCCTATCAGAGACGTCGGCGCGGACGCATCGCCCGCGCCCGGGCCGGGGATGCGGAAGCATGACAAACCGACCGAGACTCGGCGTGAACATCGATCACGTCGCAACCGTCCGCAACGCCCGCGGGACAGCATATCCGGACCCGGTGCGGGCGGCCCTGCTGGCGTGCGAAGCCGGCGCGGACGGGATCACCGCGCATCTGCGCGAGGACCGCCGCCATATCCGCGACGACGACATGCGCCGGCTGAAGGAGGCGCTTCCCGTACCGCTCAATTTCGAGATGGCGCCGACCGACGCCATGGTGGAAATCGCCTCCGCCATTGTGCCGCATGCCGTGTGCCTCGTGCCGGAGCGCCGCGAGGAACTGACCACCGAGGGCGGCCTCGACGCGGCCGGACTCGGCAGCGCGCTCGGCTCCAGGGTGGAAGCCCTGACGGTGGCGGGCGCGCGGGTCTCGCTGTTCATCGAGCCCGACCCGAAGCAGCTTCGCGCGGCGGTCGCCCTCGGCGCGCCCGTGGTCGAATTGCACACCGGGCGCTATTGCGAATTGGCGGGGGCGGAGCAGCAGGCCGAACTGGAGCGCATCCGTTCCGCGGCGGCGCTGGCGTCGGAACTGGGTCTCGAATGCCATGCCGGCCACGGGCTGACCTATGACAATGTGGGTCCCGTCGCGGCGATCGAGACGGTCGCCGAGCTCAATATCGGCCATTTCCTGGTCGGGGAGGCCATCTTTGCAGGCCTCGCCGAGGCGGTCCGGCGGATGCGGGCGGCGATGGACCGCGCGCGATGATCGTCGGTCTCGGCAGCGACCTGATCGACATCGCCCGGATCGAACGCACGCTGAACCGTTTCGGCGAGCGGTTTACCTGGCGCGTGTTCACCGAAGCCGAGCGGCAGCGGTCCGACCGCCGGCGCCTGCGCGCGGCAAGCTATGCGCGCCGCTTCGCCGCGAAGGAAGCCTGTTCCAAGGCGCTCGGCACCGGCCTGCGCCAGGGCGTCTACTGGCGCGACATGGGCGTGGTCAACCTGCCGGGCGGGCGCCCGACCCTCAAGCTGACCGGCGGCGCGGCCCGGCGTCTGGCCAGCCTGCTGCCGCCCGGCACCCGCCCGCGTATCGACCTCACCATCACCGACGAACCGCCGCTGGCCCATGCGCTGGTCATCATCACCGCGGTGCCGGAGGATGCGGCGAATGGCTGCGCTTGACAGCCGGCCCTGCGGCGGCGTTCTATGCCGCCCGCTCCCGCGCCGGCGGCAAACCGGCATTTTCCCGTCCAGGTCGCTACGCCCGTGAAAGAAACCGTCAAGACCATCGTCTATGCCGGTCTGATCGCGCTTGGCATCCGCAGCTTCCTCTTCGAGCCCTTCACGATCCCTTCCGGGTCGATGCTGCAGACGCTGCTGATCGGGGACTTCCTCTTCGTCTCGAAATACTCCTACGGCTACAGCCGCTATTCGCTTCCCTTCGGCCTGCCGGTAATTCCCGGGCCGGGGCGCCTGTTCGGCGAGGGGCCGGAGCGGGGCGATGTGGCCGTGTTCAAGAATCCCGTTGCGCCGAAGATCGACTTCGTCAAGCGCGTCATCGGCCTGCCGGGCGATACGGTCCAGATGCGCAGCGGACGCCTCTTCATCAACGGCACACCGGTGGCGCGCGGGCGCATCGGGCCGGCGAACTACCGCGACAAATACGGGATCGTGAAAACGGCGATCCGCTACCGCGAAACCCTGCCGAACGGCCGCTCCTACGAGATTCTGGAGGAAAGCGACTCCGGCCCGGCCGACAACACGCCGGTCTTCGAGGTGCCGGAGGGGCACTATTTCGCGATGGGCGACAACCGCGACAACTCCACGGACAGCCGCTTCCGCAACCATGTGGGCTACATCCCGGCGGAGAATTTCGTCGGGCGGGCGGAGATCCTGTTCTTCTCCCTCGATCATGACACCAGCTTCTGGGAGGTGTGGAGATATCCGGGCGGGGTCCGCTGGGAGCGTATTTTCGACGCGATCGGTCCGTGAACGCCCGCTTCCGCGCCGCCCTCGGCCACGAATTCGCCGACCCCGGCCTGCTCCGGCAGGCGCTGACCCATCCGAGCGCGCCGGGGCGCGCGGGCGATGCCTTCGAACGGCTGGAGTTCCTCGGCGACCGCGTGCTGGGCCTCGTCGTGGCCGAGATGCTGCTCGAACGGTTCCCGGATGTCGATGAAGGCGGGGTCGGGCGCCGGCTTTCGCTTCTGGTGAGCCGGGACGCGCTGGTCGAGGTGGCGGCGGAAACGGGTCTCGACGACGCGCTGGCGCGGGCGCGCGACCCGGGCGCCGCAGGCGGGCGGATGGCCGCAACCGCTGCTGCCGACGCCTGCGAAGCGGTGATTGCGGCGCTGTTCCTCGATGGCGGGCTCGACGCCGCGCGGCGGTTTATCCGCCGCCACTGGCAGGCGCTCGTCGAGCGCCACGCGGAGGTCGAGCGCGACGCGCGCAGCCGCCTGCAGGAGTGGAGCCACGCCCGTGCGCTCGGCCAGCCGGTCTATACGGTCCGGTCGCGGAGCGGACCCGCGCACCGGCCCGAGTTCGAGGTCGAGGCCGCGCTGGCCAGCGGGGAGCGGGCCAGAGGCTCGGGCAGGTCCAAGCGCGCGGCCGCGGCTGCCGCCGCCGCCGCCCTGCTGGACCGGCTCGGATGACCGCGCGCCGGGCCGGCTTCGTCGCCCTTCTGGGCGCGCCCAATGCCGGCAAGTCCACATTGCTCAACCGCCTGGTCGGCGCCAAGGTCTCGATCGTCACGCCCAAGGCGCAGACCACGCGCTCGCGCCTGCTCGGCATCCGCATCCACGGCCCGGCGCAGGTGATCTTCGTGGACACGCCCGGCATTTTCGAGCCGCGCCGCCGGCTGGAGCGCGCGATGGTGCGCCGCGCCTGGCGCGCCGCGGGCGATGCCGACATGACGGTGCTGCTGGTCGATGCCGCGCGCCGGCCGGACGCCCGCGAGGCGAACATCGTCTCGGGCCTCGGGGCCGGAGGCCGGAAGGCCGTGCTCGCGCTCAACAAGATCGACCTCGTCCCGCGGGAACGGCTGCTGGCGCGCGCGGACCGGCTCTACGGGTCGGGCTGCTTCGGCGATGTCTTCATGATCTCGGCGTTGACGGGCGACGGCGTCGACGATCTGCTGAACCGTCTCGCGGAGGGCCTGCCGGAAGGACCCTGGCTCTATCCCGAGGACGACCTCTCCGATGCGCCGCTGCGCTTCCTCGCCGCGGAGATCACGCGGGAAAAGCTGTTCCTGCGCCTGCATGACGAGATCCCCTACGACACCGCCACCGAGACGGTCGGCTGGCAGGAGTTCGACAATGGCGGCGTGCGCATCGACCAGACCGTCTATGTGCGCCGGACGAGCCAGCGGGCGATCGTGCTCGGCAAGGGAGGGGCCCGCATCAGGGCCGTTCGCCAGGCGGCGCAACGGGAGCTGGCCGAGACGCTGGACCGGCCGGTGCATCTGTTCCTGACGGTGAGGGTGCGCGAAGGCTGGCCCGAGGACCCGGAGCGCTTCCGCGACCTCGGCCTCGACTACAATGTCTAGCGTCCGGATCGGGACGTCCATATGACTTCGACCGAAGCGTCAGGCCTCTCCCGGCCCTGGACTTCGGTGGAGAAGATTGCGCGTCTTGAGGATCGCATTCCGTCGGCGTGCCGGAGCGGCTTCCGGGTCGGTCGCGAAAGATTTTGCTTGTGTTCCCGAAATATTCTCGTTACGAAGGGGGCATCGAGTGATGCGGCGGGGGCGGAAAAGGCGGCCTCCGGGCGAGCGGGGAGCGAATAAATGGTGCAGAATGTCGTGACGATGCCGGAGCAGCAGGACAGGTCCGAGAAGCAGCGCGCGCTGGAGTCGGCGCTAAGCCAGATCGAGCGCGCCTTCGGCAAGGGCTCGATCATGAAGCTCGGCCAGCGCGAGACGGCGGTCGAGAGCGAGGCGATCTCCACCGGCTCGCTCGGGCTCGACATCGGGCTCGGGATCGGCGGCCTGCCGCGCGGGCGGGTGGTCGAGATCTACGGGCCGGAGAGTTCGGGCAAGACGACGCTGGCGCTGCACGCCGTCGCCGAAGCGCAGAAGACGGGCGGCGCCTGCGCCTTCATCGATGCCGAGCACGCGCTCGACCCGGCCTATGCGCGCAAGCTCGGCGTCGATCTGGAGGAGTTGCTGATTTCCCAGCCCGACACGGGCGAGCAGGCGCTGGAGATTGCCGACACGCTGGTGCGCTCCGGGGCGCTCGACGTGCTGGTGATCGACAGCGTGGCCGCGCTGGTGCCGCGCGCCGAGCTCGAAGGCGAGATGGGCGATTCGCTGCCGGGCCTCCAGGCGCGGCTGATGAGCCAGGCGCTGCGCAAGCTCACTGCCTCGATCAACAAGTCGCGCACGCTGGTCGTCTTCATCAACCAGATCCGGATGAAGATCGGCGTCATGTTCGGCAATCCGGAGACGACGACCGGCGGCAACGCGCTCAAATTCTATGCGTCCGTCCGCCTGGACATCCGGCGCATCGGCCAGATCAAGGAGCGCGACGAGATCGTCGGCAACCAGACGCGCGTGAAGGTTGTCAAGAACAAGATGGCGCCGCCCTTCAAGGTGGTGGAATTCGACGTGATGTACGGCCGCGGCATCTCCAAGATGGGCGAGGTGCTGGACCTCGGCGTCAAGGCGGGCATCGTCGAGAAGTCGGGCTCCTGGTATTCCCACGCCGGCAAGCGGATCGGCCAGGGCCGCGAGAACGCCAAGGGGTTCCTGCGCGAGAATCCCGACGTTGCCGGCGTCATCGAGCGCGCGATCCGCGAGAATGCGGGGCTCGTGGTCGAGGCGATGATGGGCCAGCCCGAAACCGCCGGGGACGACGCAGCCGAATAGCCGCGCCTCACGACCTCGGGTCGAGCGCGTCCTGGAGCGCGTCGCCCAGGAAGTTGAACGCGATCACGGTCGAGAAGATCAGCAGGCCCGGCCAGACGGCGAGGCGCGGGGCCTGCCAGATCGTCTCCTGGGCGTGGGCGAGCATGTTGCCCCAGCTCGCCGCCGGCGGCTGGATGCCGAGCCCGAGAAAGGACAGGACGCTCTCGAACAGGATGATGTTGCCGACGGAGAGCGTCGTCGCCACCAGGATCGGCGAGGCGACATTCGGCAGGATGTGCCTGAGCGCGATCCTGCCGCTCCCGGCGCCGAGCGCGCGCGCCGCCCGCACATAGTCCTGCGCGCGGGCGGCGAGCGCGGCGGCGCGCACCAGCCGGGCCACCGTCGTCCAGCCGACCAGCGCCACGATGGCGATCACGCGGAAGAGGCTCGCATTCGTCCCGTCCTCGAGGCCTAGCTTGGCGGGATCGACCGCCGCCAGCACGATCAGCAGCGGCAGGAGCGGCAGCGCGATCACGCCGTCGGTCAGCCGCATGAGCGCGGCGTCGAACGCGCCGCCGCGATAGCCCGCCAGCAGGCCGAGCCCCGTGCCGATGAGCGCGGCGATGAAGGCGGCCGCCAGCCCGACCGAGAGCGACACCTGCCCGCCCCGGAGCAGCCGCGCCAGCAGGTCGCGCCCCAGGTCGTCGGCGCCGAGCGGGTGGGCGGCCGAGGGCGGCGCATAGCGGGCGAACAGGTCCACGGAGCCGGCGTCGATGCCGAGCGCGGCCTCGATCAGCGGCGCCGACCAGGCGGCGGCGGCAAGCAGCAGCAGGAAGACCGCGCCGGCCAGCCCCGCCTTGTGGCGGCGGAAGCGCAGCCATGCCAGCGCCGCCGGGCTCATGCCCCGGCCCGGAAGGCGATGCGCGGGTCGAGCGCGACATAGGCGCCGTCCGCGGCGATATTCGCGGCAAGCGTGGTGAAGGTCGCGAACAGCAGGCCGACGAGCGCCAGGTTGTAGTCGTTCGCCATCACGGCGTTGTAGATGAGCGCGCCCATGCCGGGATAGCCGAACATGATCTCGGTGATGAGCGCGCCGGAAAACAGCGCGCCCATGTCGAGGGCCAGGATCGTGACCACCGGGATCATCGCGTTGCGCAGCACATGGCGGCGCACCGCGGCGGCCCGCGAAAGGCCCTTGGCCCGCGCCGTGCGCACATAGTCCTGGCGCAGCGCCTCGCGCATGGAGGCGCGGACATAGCGCGTGATGCCGCCGGCCGAGAGCAGCCCGAGCACGGCCACCGGCAGGACGAGGTGGCGCAGCCGCTCCGCCCAGCCGGCGTCGCCGGCCGCGGGCCAGCCCGTCGCCGGCAGCCAGCCGAGCGAGACCGAGAACAGCAGCATCGCCATGATCGCGAGCCAGAAGGGCGGGGTGGAAATGCCGGCGAAGCAGAGGAAGTTGACGGCATAGTCGCCGAAACGGTTGGCGTTGAGAGCGGCGAGAATGCCGGCGGGCAGCGCGATGGCGACGGAGAGCGCAAAGGCGAGCCCCATCAGCAGGACCGTGTGCGGCAGCCGCTCGGCCAGCAGGTCGAGCGCCGGGCGGTTGTAGATGCGGCTATGGCCGAAATCGCCGCCGAGCGCCGCCCCCGCCCAGGCGAGGTAGCGTTGCCAGACCGGGCGGTCGAGCCCGTAGACCGCCTTCAGCCGCTCGGTGTCCTCCGAAGTCAGCTCCGGGTCGGCCGCGATCATGGCGTCGATCGGGTCGCCCGGCATCAGGCCGATCAGGCCGTAGACCGCGAAGGACATGACGGCCAGGACGATGACCGCCTGCAGCAGGCGGCCGGCGAGAAAGCGGCTCATTCCTCCGCGTGCCACTCCTCGATCCAGAGCGTGGTCGAGTATTGATGGCCGGTGGGTGTCACGCCCTTCAGCCACTTCGGAAAGACATAGGGCGTGGCGCGGAAATAGAGCGGCAGCACCGGCAGGTCGCGGGCGTAGGCCGCCTGGAGTTCCGCCCAGAGGCCGCGCCGCGTCTCGCGGTCGAGCTCCACCTCGATGGCGTCGAGCAGCGCATCCACGTCCGGGTTCCGGTAGCCGGTGTAGTTCTGCCCGGACCAGTTGTTGTCCGCCGTCGGGATCATGGTGGAGTGGAGCGTCGAGCGCGGCACGCTCTCCGGCGCGGACAGCCAGGCATACATCGCCAGGCCGTCGAACCGGCGCTTCGAGACCGTCTCGCCGAAGAACACCCGCGCCGGCTGGTTGCGGATGCGCACGTCGATGCCGACATCCTTCCACGCCGCCTGCAGCACCTGCTGCACCAGCTCGCGGACCCGGTTGCCGGCCGTGGTGCCGAGTTCGAGCCTGAGCGGCTCGCCGGCCGCGTTGCGGCGCGGGGCCCCCGGCTCCTCGTTGGTCCAGCCGGCCTCGTCGAGCAGTTTCCGGGCCGCGTCGGGATCGAAGGGGGTCTGCGGCAGGTCCGGATCATAGACCCAGTCGAGCGGGCTCACGGGACCGTGCGCGACCGGCTGGCGGCCGAAGAAGAGGCGTTCGGAAAGCGTCTCCCGGTCGATGGCGTGCAGCAGCGCGCGCCGCACCCGGATGTCGGCCAGCACCGGGTTGTCGAGATTGAGGTCGATATGCTCGTAGATGAGCCCCGCCTTGTAGGCGAAGTCCCAGGCGTCGCCTTCGCGCTGCTCCATGGCGACCGCCTGGTCCAGGCTGAGGCCGAGTTCGCCGGCGATGTAGTCGACGGCGCCGGAGCGGAGATTGACCTCCAGCGCGGCGGTATTCTCGATGATCCGGACGATGATCGTCCCGAAAGCCGCGGGCTTGCCCCACCAGGTCGGGTTGCGCTTGAACTCGATCGCGGCGCCGGGCTCGACGCGGACGACCCGGTAGGGGCCGAACCAGAGGCCCGGATTGGCGCTGTCGGCGTCGTAGGCGGTCCGGTTGCGGTATTCCGCCGGCCCGGCCTCGAAATTGGCCCGGTCGATATGCGCGGGAAGCACGAGGCCGCCAATGTGGTTGTAATCGAAGGTCACGCGGTCGAGATGCAGGGTGAACCGGCGGTCGTCGTGGATCTCCAGCTCCAGTATGCGCCGGTAGAGCTCTCCCGAGGCGACGCCCGATTGCGGGTGCTTGCCGACCTCGACCGCAAACGCCACGTCCTTCGTCGTGACGGGCACGCCGTCGCCCCAGCGCGCATCCGGGCGGATCGTGTAGGTGACCGCGATGCCGTCCTTGCCGTCGGGCGTCTTCTCGCGCACCGCGCCGCCATTTTCGATCGTGGGCAGCTCGACGCAGAGCATGCAGACGAGCTGCCAGTCCGGGTCGTGGACCGTGAACGGGCGCATGCCCATGGCGAGCGCATAGCTCTTGGCCAGCATCGAATCGATCAGCGGATGCAGCGTCGAGGGGAACTGGGTCATGCCGATGACGAGACGATCCTTCGCGCCGGCGGCCGGGACGAGCGCGAATGCAAACAGGATCGCGGCGAGGAAAGCGCGGATCATGGCGGAACCTCCTTGAACGGCGGGGGTGAAGATAACCGCTCCGGCGGACGGTCAGGAAGCGGCCCGCCCGGGTTTCAGCCCATCGCCGCCGCCAGCCAGTCCTCCAGCCTGTCGGCGACATGGTGGACGGCAGCGGCCTCGAAGCCTCTCGCGCCCTGGGGGCGCGCGGTCCGGAGCCAGACGGTGGTCATGCCGGCGGCGGCGGCGGGAACGAGGTTGCGGGCCAGATCGTCCATCATCACCGCACGGCGGGGATCGACCGCGTGGCGGGCGAGCAGGCGGCGGTAGCCCTCCGGATCCGGCTTGGGAAGGAACCCGGCGTCCTCCACATCGAACACCGCCTCGAAATGGGCCGCGAGACCGAGCCTGTCGAGCACGCGCTCGGCATGCGAGACGGTGGCGTTGGTGTGGACGAGCCGCCGGCCTGGCAGCCGCGCCACCAGCCGCTGAAGGCGCGGGGAGGGGCGGAGCGACGAGAGGTCGAGGCGATGCGTCTCCTCGAGATATTCGTGCGGATCGACGCCGCATTCCTCCATCAGCCCTCCGAGCGTCATGCCGTAGCGGCCGAACCAGGACTTGCGCAACTGCTCGGATTCGAGCTCCGAGACGCCGAGACGGCGCTCGATAAAGGCGGAGATGGCCGCTTCCATCTGCTCCGAGAGGTCGCACTCGGACGGGCTGTAGAGCGTGTTGTCGAGGTCGAAGATCCAGCAGTCCACGCGGTCCGGATCCGGAAGCGCGGCCGTCATCGCCGCCGGATCAGCGTGCCTGCGCCGGAGCGGGTCAGGATTTCCAGCAGCACGGCGTGGTCCATCCGCCCGTCGAGGATCACCGCCGCCTCGACCCCGCCCTCGACGGCGTCGAGGCAGGTCTCGACCTTGGGGATCATGCCGCCCTGGATGGCGCCGCTGGCGATCATGCGCCGGGCGCGGTCCCGGCCCATTTCCGGAATCAGCCGGCCGTCCTCGTCCAGCACGCCCGGCACGTCGGTCAGCAACAGGAAGCGGCGGGCCTTGCAGGCCGCGGCGACGGCGCCGGCGGCCGTGTCCGCGTTGACATTGTAGGTCTCGCCGTCCGCGCCGAGCCCGATGGGCGCGACGACCGGGATGAAGCCGGCCCCGGTCAGCGCGTCGATCACCGCCGTGTCGACGGCGGAAGGCTCGCCGACAAAGCCCAGGTCGAGCGCCTTTTCGATGTTCGAGTCCGGATCGCGGCGCGTGTGTTTCAGGCGTTTCGCCGTCATCAGCCCGGCGTCCTTGCCGGACAGCCCGACGGCCCGCCCGCCCGCCGCGCCGATGGCGGCGGCCACGGCCTTGTTGATGCGGCCGGCCAGCACCATCTCGACGATCTCGACCGTGTCCGCGCTGGTGACCCGGAGGCCGTCGACGAAATCGCTGCCGATGCCGAGCCGCTCCAGCATCCGGCCGATCTGCGGACCGCCGCCATGCACCACGACGGGATGAATGCCGATCTGCCTCATCAGCACCACATCGCGCGCGAAACTCGCGAGCGCATCGGCGTCGCCCATCGCGTGCCCGCCATACTTCACCACGACGGTGGCGCCGGCATAGCGGGCGATATGGGGCACGGCCTCGGAAAGCACGGCCGCCTTCGCGATGCTTTCGGCGAGCTTGCCGGCGGCGGGGTCGTCGGCGGTTTCGGTCATGGGCTTGGGTCCTCTGCAAGGGCGGCAAGTTCGGCGCGGAGCCGACCGATGCCGTCGCCGGCGCGGGCGCTAGTGGCGATGACGGCCGGGTGGGCCGCAGCCCGGCGCGCGATGTCGGCCTCGACCCGGGCGACCGCGCTGCCCAGCGCCGGCGAACTCAGCTTGTCGATCTTGGTCAGCACCACCTGATAGACGACGGCGGCGCGGTCGAGCACGTCCATCAACTCGCGGTCGCTGTCCTTCAGGCCGTGCCGGGCATCCACCAGCAGGCAAAGCCGGCGCAGGGTGGCCCGTCCGGCCAGGTAATCGCGGGTCAGGGCGGTCCAGGCCGCGGACTTCGTTCGCGACACCTTCGCGTAGCCGTAGCCGGGCAGGTCCACGATCCCGAGGCGGCCGGCGAGGTCGAAGAAGATCAGCGCCTGCGTGCGGCCCGGCGTGTTGGAGGTGCGCGCGAGGCTCTTCCGGCCGGTGAGCGCGTTCACGAGGCTGGACTTGCCCACATTGGAACGCCCCGCAAAGGCGACTTCCGGCAGCCCGGCGGGGGGGAGCTGCGCGGCATCGGCTGCGGCATGCACGAAACGGCACTCCCCTGCGAAGAGCCGCCGGCCCGGCTCCAATGCGTCATCGGGGACGTCTTCCCTGCCGGATTCGCACACCCCGTTCCGGCCTGCATCCGTTGCGCCCTCTGCGACAAGCGTCGGATGAGCTCTTTCGTCACCCCGGCTCCTCCCCGTCATGCCCGAACGCCCCCTCCGCCATGCCCGGACGCCCTCTCCGCCATGCCCGGACGCCCCCCCTTCGTCATGCCCGGACTTGTTCCGGGCATCCATGCGGCCACCCGGGGGAGGCGGTGGAGGGAGATGCCCGGAACAGGTCCGGGCATGACGGGAAGGCGGCGGGCGTCTTCCCGGGGGCCGGGCACGCACACGGGCTGCCGGCCTCAGGTCTTTCCGGCCGCCGCGCGGGTCACGCCCGCCCGGCGCATGATGACCCATTGCTGCGCCATGGAGAGGAGGTTGTTCCAGGTCCAGTAGATCACCAGCCCGGCCGGGAAGGTCGCCAGCAGGAAGGTGAACACCAGGGGCATGAACTGGAAGATCTTCGCCTGGATCGGGTCGGCCGGGGTCGGGTTCAGGCGCATCTGCGCCCACATCGACACGCCCATCAGGATCGGCCAGATGCCGATGTGCAGGAAGGAGGGCGGCCCCCAATCCACAAGGCCGAACAGCGTGAACAGGTTCGTCGGATCGACCGCCGACAGGTCCTCGATCCAGCCGTAGAAGGGCGCGTGGCGCATCTCGATGGCCACGAACAGCACCTTGTAGAGCGCGAAGAAGACCGGAATCTGGATCAGGATCGGCAGGCAGCCGGCGGCGGGGTTGACCTTCTCGCGCTTGTAGAGGGCCATCATCTCCTGGTTGAGCTTCTGCCGGTCGTCGCCCAGGCGCTCGCGCAGCTTCACCATCTCCGGCTGCAGCGCCTTCATCTGGCTCATCGAGCGGTAGGACTTGTTGGCCAGCGGGAAGAAGACCAGCTTGACGCCGACCGTGAGCGCGAGGATCGCCAGGCCGAAATTGCCGAGCACGCCCTGCAGCCACGAGAGCGCGTAGAAGAAGGGCTTGGTGAGGAAATAGAACCAGCCGAAATCGATGGCGAGATCGAACTTGGCGAAGTCGAGGTCGTCGCGGTAGCGGTCCAGCAGGTGGGCCTGCTTGGCGCCGGCGAAAACATGGTTGCGGACCGTTATCCGCCCGCCCGGCAGAACGGTTACAGCTTCGCGCAGATAATCCGTCTGGTATTTGTCGACGCCCTGTTCGAGCCGGTGCAGGAACCGCGCCGTGAAGGTTTCGCCCGGCTCCGGGATCAGCGCCGTCAGCCAGTATTTGTCGGTGATGCCGAGCCAGCCCTCAGTATTCTCGACCTTGATCTCGCCGTCGTCCACGAGGTCGTCATAGTCGTGCTCCTGCAGCCCCTCGCCGAGAACCCCGAGCGGGCCTTCGTGCAGGATGAAGAAACCCGATGTCTCCGGCGTGCCGGAGCGGGAGACGAGACCGTAGGGGAAGAGCGCGACCGGCGCGCCGCCGTCGTTGGCGACGGACTGCTCGACCGTCACCAGATAGTCGTCCGCGAGGACGAAGGTGCGGGTGAAGCGCAGGCCGGCGCCATTGTCCCAGGCGAGCTTCAGCGGCCGCTCGCGGGTGAGCGTGCGGTCGTTGGTGGTCCAGAGCGTGGCCTGCGTCGGCACCGGCGTCGCGCCGTCGGCGGCGACCCAGCCGAGCTCCGCGTAGAACGCGCCGCGCCGGCCGGGCGGCGAGAGCAGGGCGATGCGCGCGCTTTCGGGGTCGGTCGTCTGGCGATAGTCCTTCAGCGTGATGCTGTCGATGCGCGCGCCGGCGAGCGGGACCGACCCTTCGATGCGGGTGTCCTCTATCGGGATGCGCCGTGCTTCGGCTTCGCCCGACGCGGGCGCAGAGGACGACGTCGGTCCGGCAGCGGCGTCCCGCGGGGCGGGGCGGCTGCCCGCAGGCGCGGGAATGGCACCGGTGGAGGCGCCCGGAACGGGCGGCGCTCCTGCCTCCTCCGCCGGCTGGGGCGGCGGTTCGGGGGGCGGCATCATCATGTTGAACACGAGCAGGATGCCGATCGAGATAACGATCGCGAGGAGGAGGTTGCGGTTATCGGGCACGAGGCGGAAGCGTCCGTTCAGCTGCGATGGGCGCTGTTGTCAGGCGGTACCGGGTCATAGCCCGAACCGCCCCAGGGATGGCAGCGGGCGAGGCGTTTCGCCGCAAGCCAGCCGCCGTGCAGCACGCCGTGCGCTTCTATGGCCTCGAGCGCGAAGGCCGAACAGGTCGGCCGGTAGCGGCAATGGGCCGGCAACCAGGGCGAGATCAGCCAGCGATAAGCGTAGATCGGCGCCTTGAGGAGCAGTTTCATGGACGTTCGACCCGGTCGGCGGCTGCCTGCAGGTCGGCGACCAGGGCATCCCAGCGCCGCGAGAGCGCCGCGCGGCGGCCGATCACGACATAATCCCTGCCGGGGCGGAGATCCGGCGACTCCCGGACGGCCGCCCGGAGGCGCCGCCGCACCCGGTTGCGCTCCACCGCATTGCCGACCTTCCTGGAAACGGTGTAGCCGACCTTCATGGGCGCGCCGTCGCCCCTGGCGCGCATCTGCAGCACGAGCCCGGCTGCGGCCCAACGCCGCCCGGAAGCCCGGACACGGAGGAATTCGGCGCGTTTCTTGAGCGTCCGGGGTGCGTCCATGCGTGTCGGCGGGGCCGGGCTCAGGCCGAGAGGACCTTGCGCCCCTTGGCGCGCCGCCGTTGCAGCACGCGGCGGCCGCCGACGGTTGCCTTGCGGGCGCGGAAACCGTGGCGCCGTTTGCGCACGAGGCGGCTCGGCTGGAAAGTGCGTTTCACGAAAGATGAGCTCCATCGCGGACGAGATACACGGCCGCAGGCCGTATCCGGATGGCCGGATAATGGAGATACCCCGTTCGGCTGTCAACGCTATGATGGCGGGACGCGAAAAGCGGAGGTGCGGGCCATGGCCGCAACCGGGCGGCGCTCCTGGAGCGGTGCAGCGAAACGCCTCTCGATCCTGGCGGTGCTGGCGGCGGGCCTCGCCGTGTTTTTCGCCGCCGGGCTCCACGAGCAGTTGAGCTTCGAGGCGTTGCGCGACAACCGGGAAATGCTGGCATCCTGGGTCGAGGAGAACCTGCTCCTGGCCCTGCTTGCCTATGTCGCCGGTTACGCTCTCGTCATCGCCTTCTCGTTGCCGGTCGGTGCGGTGGCGACCATTTCGGGCGGCTTCTTCTTCGGGCTCTGGTTCGGGACCGCAGCCACGGTCGTCGGAGCCACGCTGGGCGCGACGGCCCTGTTCGTCGCGGCGCAGACCGTACTCGGCGACCGCCTGCGGGCCCGGGTCGGGGCGGCGCTCGAACGCATGGACGGCGGTTTCCGGCAGAACGCCTTCAACTACCTCCTCGTGCTGAGGCTGGTGCCGCTGTTCCCGTTCTTCCTCGTGAACATCGCACCCGCCTTCGCGAATGTCCGGCTCTCGACCTACGTGCTGGCCACCTTCGTCGGCATCGTTCCCGGCACCTTCGTCTACACGAGCGTGGGCAACGGGCTGGGGGCTGTCTTCGACAGCGGCGGCGAACCGGACCTCGGCCTTATCCTCGAACCTGAAATCCTGTTGCCGATCCTGGGGCTTTCGGTGCTGGCGCTGGTGCCGGTGATCTACCGGCGCCTCCGGGGCAATTCCCCCGCGGCATGATGCGCCGGCTTCCCGCGCGCGCCCGGCGGCGGCCCGTCCGGAGGGGCTGAGGCGGTGCCGTTCCCGCGCTGGATCCGTTCGCTTTCGGCGCGTCTGCTGGTGCTCACCGTCTTCTTCGTCATGCTGGCGGAGCTTCTGATCTATGCGCCCTCGATCGCGCGTTTCCGAACGGTGTATCTGGCGGACCGCCTGGCGGACGCGCACATCGCCGCGCTGGCGCTGGAGGCGGCGCCGACGCGGGCGGTGGACGAGGCGCTGGAAATGCGCCTGCTGCGCCATGTGTCGGCCTACAGCGTCGAACTCAGCGTCGGCGGCCACACGACCTACATGCTCGGCGGAAGCATGCCGCCGGCAGTGGACGCCGCCTTCGACCTCGACGAGACCATGGCGGTCGCCTCGATATGGGAGGCCGCCGCCACCCTGGTTCAACCGCGGAACCGGGTGTTGCTGGTCAGCGGCGCCTCCACCCACGAGCCGGGCGCGCGGGTCGAGATCACGATGGACGAATGGCCGATGCGCGAAGCGATGTTCGCCTATTCCGAGCGCATCCTGCTTCTCTCGCTCATCATCTCGGCGCTGACGGCGGCGGCGGTGTTCCTGACGCTGCACTGGCTCATGGTCCGCCCGATGGGCCGGTTGACCGAGGCCATGGTGCGCTTCGGCACCGACCCGGAGGACCAGAGCCGCATCCACGCGCCATCCGAGCGCAGCGATGAAATCGGGACGGCCGAGCGCCAGCTTTCGGGGATGCAGCGGCGGCTTCATGCCGCGCTCAGCCACCGCGCGCACCTGGCGGCGGTCGGCGAGGGGGTGGCGAAGATCAACCACGACCTGCGCAACATGCTGGCTTCCGCGCAACTCGTCTCCGACAGCCTCGGCGAAAGCCGCGACCCCCGCGTGCGCAAGGCCGTCCCGACCCTGGTGGGCGCGCTCGACCGGGCGGTCGGCCTGTGCACCCGCGTGGTCGACTTCGCGCGCGCCGGCGGTCCCCGGCTGACCCTGGAGGCGGTGCCGTTGGCGGAGCTGATCGACGATGCGGCAAGCGTCGCCGGCAGGAACGCGGCCTGGACCAACGGCGTGAACCCGGACATCGCCGTGGAAGGCGACCGGGAGCAGCTGTTCCGTGTCTTCGCCAATCTTGCCCGCAACGCCGCCGAGGCGGGCGCGAAGGCCGTTTCGACGACGGCCAGGGTCCGCGACGGGCGCGTCTTCGTCACGGTCGCGGACGACGGCCCCGGCCTGCAGGGGCGGGCGCGGGACAATCTGTTCCGGCCGTTCCAGGGCTCGACAAGGCCGGACGGCTCCGGGCTCGGGCTCGCGATTGCGCGCGAGATCATGCGCGCCCACGGCGGCTCGATCCGGTTGATTTCTTCGGACGGCGAAGGGACTGTCTTCGGGCTCAATTTCGCGATGTGCAGGGAGCGGCGATGAGCGGACGAGCCGGCGGGGTCTGGGACCCCGGACAATATCTGCGCTTCGGCGGGCACCGCCTCCGCCCGGCGCTCGAACTGTTCCGGAGGGTCGAGCACGACGGCGTTCGCATCGCCGTCGACATGGGCTGCGGCGCCGGCGATGTCGCCCGCGCGATGGCGGCCCGCTGGCCGGACGCCGAGATTCGCGGGCACGACCTCTCCGAAGCGATGCTGGAAACCGCGGCGGCCGCGGATCCCGACGCCCGCGTCGCCTGGTCGAGGGCCGATGTCCGGGACTGGCGGCCCGACCGGCCGGTGGACGTGCTTTACGCCAACGCCGTCTACCAGTGGGCGGACGACCATGAGGCGCTGTTCCCGCGGTTGCTGGGGACGCTGGCGCCGGGCGGGGTGTTCGCCGCGCAGATGCCCATGAGCTGGTCGGAGCCGAGCCACCGGGCGATGCGCGCGACCCTCGAGGAACGCGGCTTCGGCACGCCGGAATTGCGGGCGCGGCTGGCGTACAAATGGGTGGCCGAGGCCGACTGGTATTACGGCCTGCTCCGCCCGCTCGTGTCCGAACTGGACATCTGGGAGACCCGCTATCTCCAGGTGCTCCAGGGCGAGGACCCGGTGCTGGAATGGGTCAAGGGCACGGGGCTGCGCCCGGTGCTGGAGGCGCTGGAGGGCGAGGAGAAGGACCGCTTCCTCGCCGCCTACGCAGCCCGCCTCCGCGAAGCCTATCCGAGGCGGGAGAGCGGCGAGACCCTCTACCCCTTCCCCCGCCTGTTCATCGTCGCGAGGATGTAGGGGCCGGCGAGCGACCGGCACATCCCGTTCCTGCCATCGCGGATGCAGGGTCAGCGCCTTTCCGATCGACGCCCGCCAGCGCAATGCCGCGTTTGCTTTGTGGTCGATAACTCCTGTCACCATGGTGACAGGAGGCCTATGTCACACAGGTTCGCTCCGACTTCTCAATAAGGACGCAGAACCCATGAAGAGAACCGCTGTGAACCCTTGGTCATGGTCGCTGAATTTCGGCTACAACCAAGCCGAAACGCTCGTCGGGGCGAACCGTCACCTGGTCTGTGCAGGCCAAACCTCCGTGGACGCCGACGGTAACCCGCAGCACCCGGGAGACATGCGCAATCAGATCGCTCTGGCCCTCGACAATATGGAAGCCGTGCTACGCGCTGCCGATATGGGACTTGCCGATGTGGTCCGGCTCATCCTCTACACGACCGATGTGGATGAGGCCGTGAAGCACTTCGACGTTCTCGGATCACGGTTCAGACCCGTGGATACCGCGCCTCCGATGACCCTTCTCGGCGTATCCCGGCTCGCCTTGCCCTCGCTGATGTTTGAGATAGAGGCAACGGCCGCCGACTGAACGCAAGTCCAGGGGGCCTCGAAATGCTCAGGCTTCATTCCCTGAATGCCCGTAAGCGCCACGGACGACCCGGACCGGCCCTCCGCATCGGTACCGTGAAGATTCGTTGGGCTCTTGATACAGGCATGGGATGTAATACCAAGGGTCACTGTTTAGAACCCATTGGCCCATTTTCGTGTACCGATAGAGGCGATCCGTTCTGGCTGTGAAACGAGATTGTTCCAGGCATTGCAGCAGTGATCGAGGATATCGTCGTAGTTCTGGAAGA
>JAJDYL010000138.1 GCA_022825195.1 Alphaproteobacteria bacterium | reverse complement strand
ACTTCGCCCGCCTCGTGCGCACCAATCTCATGCACAGAAAGCGCATCGACCGCCTCATCGCACACAACATCCCACCCCCAAAATGCTACAGCCAAACCGCCATTCAATGGACCCAAACCTAAACCGGACAGCAGTGGACTTGTTCCGGGCATCTCTGTCCACCGCTTCCCTCGGACGGCCGTGTGGATGCCCGGAACAAGTCCGGGCATGACGAGCAGAGGCATGACGAGAGAATAGTCCGGCGCTCCGGATCGAACCGATATGAACTTCGGCGGCCCGACATCAGCGGTGGAGTTCCGCGCCGACGATCTCTTCGATGACGCGCGCGCAGACCCAGTTGTCGCCGCAGGGATATTTCGTCCTGCCGGCCCTGAAGACCTGCATCGCCGTTGCGGCGACATGCATCGGCACGCCCAGCTCGTCCGCCATGGCGAGCGCGATCGTGAGGTCCTTGTGCATCGTGTCGATATGGCTTCCGGTGCCCTCGAACCGGCGGTCGATGATGTTTTCGAGCGCCGTGTTCGCGATGCCGCAGCCCGCCGCGGAGGTGGAGACGACCTTGTGGATCGTGTCGCCCGGGATCCCGGCTTTCGCGGCAAGGGCGGCGGCCTCGAAGGCGGCCGCGAAGATGCCCCCGATCAGCGATTGCAGGCAGGCCTTGACGGTCTGGCCCTCGCCCGCCTCCGTTCCGACCCGGTGGATCGTCTTCGACACGGCCTGCATGCACGGCGCGGCCGCCGCGAGGGCGGCGTCCCGGCCTGCCGCCATCATCGTCAGCGTGCCGTCCTGCGCGCCGTGGAAGCCGCCCGAGACGGGGCTGTCCACAAAGCCGATGCCGGAGCCTTCCATGGCCGCGCCGATCTCGCGCGCTTCGGCCGGCCTGACGGTCGCCGTGAGGACCACGGCGCCGCCGGCAGGCATGCTGGAAACGAGGCCGCCTTCGCCCAGGATCACGGATTTCGCCTGGTCGCCGTTCATCACCATGACGAAGGCGACATCGGCATGCGCGCCGACTTCGGCCACATCGCCGGCAGGCTCGCCTCCCGCTTCGCGGAAGGCGGACATCCGCCCGGGGCTCAAATCGTAGCCCCGCGTCGCGAAACCGCTGCGGATCAGGTTTCCGGCGAGCCCGCTGCCCATATCGCCCAGACCGATCACGCCGGCGCGTTTCACGGTGTCACCCGGTGTCGATGCGAACCCCGACATGGCCGTCCTCCACCCGGACCGGACAGGTCCGAAAATTCTCGCAGCCGAGCCCGGAGCCGGTCCCTGCAGGGCAGCAGCCCCGCCATGTCTTCCCGTCCGGCACCGGAGGTTTCTCTTTCCGATACGCCGGACCGGCTTTGCGAGGGTTCGCAGTGCCCGTCAATCGAATTCAGGAGTTTCCTGCCCGCGGCATTAATTTTCTATCAATCCTCTCAATTCTGGTGAAAAGTTCCTGAGAGAACCTGTCAGGTAGGCCCGATGGGGCGGCGAGCGACAATCAACGACATTGCCGCCAAGGCCGGAGTCGGCGTTGCCACGGTGGACCGGGTCCTCAACGGGCGCGCGCCCGTGTCGCAACGCACGGCTGCCTGCGTGCTGGAAGCGGCGGAAGCCCTGAACTACCACGCTCACGGCCTCGTTCGACGCCGGATCGAAGAGATGGCGCCGGCGAAAACGCTCGGCTTCATTCTGCAGAAACCCGGCAAGTGGTTCTATCGGACGCTGGCGCGGGAGATCGAACGGGAGGTCTCCGGCCTCCGCGACATCCGGGCGAAGGCGGACATCCGTTACGTGGCGCGGCTGTCTCCGGACGTGCTGTCGGAAGAAGTCCTGAAGATGCGGGACGGAACGGACGCGCTGGCGCTCGTGTCCCTCGACCATCCGAAAATCGCCCGGGCGATTGCGGACTATGCGGCCTCGGGGCGTTCGGTCTTCGCCCTGCTGAGCCCCATCGATGCCCCGGATGCGGCCGGGTATATCGGCATCGACGGCTACAGGGCCGGACGAACGGCGGGATGGGCGATGTCGCGCCTGTTCCGGGGCGGCGGCGAAATCGGCGTCATGATCGGTTCGCGCCGCTATCGGGGCCATGAGGCGCTGGAGACGGGGTTCCGCGACTATATGCGCGAGTTCGCGCCCGGAGCGCGGCTCCGCGACACGCTTCCCTGTCTGGACGACAGCGCGAACGCCTACGAAGCGGCCGCGGAAATCCTTTGCGCCTCGCCGGAATTGGGAGGCCTGTACCATTGCGGCGGCGGCGTCGAAGGGGCGGTCCAGGCCCTCAGGGAAACCGGCCGCGGGCGCGACATCGCATATGTCTGCCACGAGAAGAGCCCGGCGGCGCTCGAAGGGCTGAGGGACGGAACCGTCGATCTCGTCATTGCCAGCGATCCGGGAACGATCGCGGGAGACGCCGTCCGGGCGATGGTGGCCGCGTTGACCGGCAATGCCGCCGGCGCGGGCGGCGCGCTGTCGGGCATCCAGCTGTTCACGCCGGAGAACCTCTAGCCCGCCGCGAATTCACGGAAGGCGCGCGCGCCTTCCGCCGCATGGCTGAGGGCGATGCCGTGGCGGGCGCCGGGGAACACCTGCAGGCGCGCGTCGGGCAGCACCCCGAGCAGGTCGGCGGCGACGGCCATCGGCAGGAACGGGCTCGAATCGGGATGCAGCAGCAGCACCGGGCAGGCGATGCGCCGGAAGGTGTCGGACAGCTCCGCACCCATCAGCAGGTCGGCGGCATCCAGCAGCGACGAGGCGGCCGTGCGGCTCTGGACCTCGTGCATCCATCGGCGCTCGGCGGCGCCCACCTTCCCGTCGGCGAAGCGGCGCGGGACCATCTCCTCCGACCAGCGTTCCATGCCCGCCGCCTCGACCGCCGCCCGCCAGGCGGCCACGTTTTCGATTGCAGGCCCGTAATGTCCGGTCGAGCAGGCGCAGACGCTCGCGATCCGCCCGGGCTCCCTGGCCGCGGTGAACAGGCAGGCCGTGCCGCCGAGCGATTCGCCGACAAGGTGGAACCGCTCGAATCCCGCCGCGTCCGCCACCGCCATTATGTCGTCCGCCAGACCGTCGAAGGACCAGTGGTGGTCCGGCCCCGGCAGGGTCGAGCGGCCGAAGCCGCGAAGGTCGAAGCGGGCGACGCGGAACCGGTCGATCAGGCCGGGCAGCCAGCCGGACCAGATGTCGCAATCGACCGCGACGCCGTGGCAGAACAGCACCGCTTCGCCGGGCGCGTTCCAAGGCGGCACGAGGTCCACGGTCTCGATATGGAGGGCGTAGCCGGGTCGCTGGAGCATGGTCATGGCCGCGCATGAAACGCGCTCGCCCCCGGCTTGTCAAAACCGCCTGCCGGCCCGGCCGCGTCCCGCCCCGCGCCCCCTTTGTCACCCCGGACCCTCCTTTTGTCGCCTCGGCCCGAGCCGGGGCCCGGTACGGCCGCTGCGGCCTGCCCCGGATCGGGGTCCGGGGCAGGCCGGGTGACGAGAAGAGGCGGGACGAAAGGGGCGGAGAGCGCGGTGCAGCAGGTCGGCGGATCGGGCCGGCTACCCGGAACGGGGGGACGCGGGGGCCTTCCACCGCTTCCGCCTGCGGCGGACGGCGAGGCGGCGGCGGCGCTCCATGCGGTGGCGCCGGAGGAATTTACGCAAGGTCGACTCGGTGAGCCGCACGCCCTCGGCGGCCAGCGCCTCGCTCAGCGCCCGGCTGGACATCTCCGGGCGCGCTTCCAGCAGGCGGACGATCCGCTCGCGCTCCGCTTCCACCCGCGAGGGAGGGCCGACGCCCCGCGCGTCCGCCCGCGCATGCCCGCGTTCGCGAAAGCGCCTCACCCAGCAGCTGACGCTCGTCGCCGCCAGCCCGAACCGCGCCGCCGCCGCCCGGCCGCTCATGCCCTCCTCCAGCACCGCCGCCACCGCCCGGCCCACCAGCCTGTCAGGTCATTTCCTCGCGCTCTCTGTGCGTCGAATAGAACATATATAGAATATAAAGGGATAAAGTCAAGAAGAAACGCCGCCTCCGTCATGCCCGGACGCCAAAACCGTCGCCCCGGACCCCGATCCTGGGCCCATCCCGGACGCTCTCGGCGGTTTCAGCGGTTGCGGCGGCATCAAGAGCCGAAGATGGACCCCCGCCTTCGCGGTGGTGACGGTGGTGTGGCGGCCGGGGCGGCCGCCCCGCTCAGGAACAGGCAAGCGCCTCGTTCATCCTTGCATTTCTGGAATTGCATTCCATAATTGCAAGGATGATACCGCGCCGGAAATCGCAAATCGTTCGCGGCCGGCTGGACCGGTTCCCGGCTGTGGCGCTGCTCGGTCCGCGCCAGGCGGGCAAGACCACGCTGGCCGAACTTATCGCCGAAGAGCGGCCGAGCGTCTATCTCGATCTTGAGACCGCGGCCGACCGGGCAAAGCTGAGCGATGCCGCGCTTTACCTGACCGGGCACGAAGACAAGCTGGCTATCCTGGACGAAGTGCAGCGGGCGCCGGAACTGTTCCAGACGCTCCGCGGCCTCATCGACAAGGGCCGCCGCCGCGGCATCCGGGCGGGCCGCTTTCTGCTGCTGGGCTCGGCGTCCATCGATCTGCTCAAACAGTCGGGAGAATCCCTTGCCGGCCGCATCGCTTACGTCGAACTGGGGCCGTTCAACCTTCTCGAAGTCGACGCCGATGCGCGCGACAGGCTCTGGGTCCGGGGCGGGTTCCCGGACAGTTTTCTCGCCGACAGCGACGAAGACAGCGCCGTCTGGCGGGAGAATTTCGTCCGCACTTATCTGGAACGCGACATTCCGCAACTCGGACCGCGCGTGCCGGCGGAAACCCTGCGCCGCTTCTGGACCATGCTGGCGCACATGCAGGGCGCCACGCTCAACGCGGCTCAACTCGCACGCGGACTGGCCGTCGACGGCAAGACGGTCGCCGGCTATCTCGACCTGCTGGTCGATCTCCTGCTCGTGCGGCGGCTGCCGCCCTTCCGCGCCAATGTCGGCAAGCGCCTGGTGAAATCACCGAAGGTCTATATCCGCGACAGCGGCATCGTCCACACGCTGCTCGGCCTCGACGACCGCGAAGCGGTGCTGGGTCATCCGGTCGCCGGCGGAAGCTGGGAAGGGTTCGTGCTGGAAAACCTGCTCGGCGCCGCACCCGAACGGGCGAAGGCGTGGTTCTACCGAACGGCCGCCGGCGCCGAAATCGACCTGGTGCTGGAGATGCCGGGCGGAAGGCTGTGGGCCGTGGAAATCAAGCGCGGCCTCGCGCCAAAGCTGACCAGGGGATTCCACCACGCGCGGGAGGACCTCGAACCGGAGCGCTCGTTCGTCGTGTATTCGGGCGATGGCCGTTACGCCATGGGCGAAAACGTCGAGGCGATCGGCGTGGGCGAGCTGGCGCAACTCCTCGCGGCGGCATGAAACGCGCTTGCCACCGGCTTGCCGAAACCGGCTACGATGAACCCGTCATGGCGATGCTCGAAGTCGAAATCTGGCGCGGGGGCGAGGACGGCGCCTGGCGCAGCTACGCGGTCCCGCATCAGGCGAACCAGACCGTGCTCGA
>JAJDYL010000227.1 GCA_022825195.1 Alphaproteobacteria bacterium | reverse complement strand
ACCGGTTCGACCGCGTGGACTTCGCCCCCGGCCATGACGGAACATGACAATTCATGACATTTCCGGGAGGGTCCTCCCGCCCGGCGCCTCGCGCCCGCGGGCGCCCGCGCGCTGCCGCGAGACGCGCGCGCGCATTATGCGCGGGAGAGGGACGCGCCTCCGGCAACGGGGCGTCCGGGACCGTGGACCGACAAGGAGGCCGCGATGCCTTGCGAGCGACCGGGGCGGAGACCGGCTTCCCTCCTTCGCGGAGGACGACGAAGTTACCAATTCGTTCCACAGGGTGCCGGCTTCCGGCCGGTCGATTCGGCGGGCGGTCGGGTGTATGTTCCGAGGCCGAATCGGGTGTAAGGAATCCACGGCCATGGCAGGCAGCGTCAACAAGGTGATTTTGGTTGGGAATCTTGGCCGCGACCCCGAAATCCGGACCATGCAGTCGGGAGACAAGCTGGCGCAATTTTCGCTCGCCACTTCGGAGACCTGGAACGACCGGCAAACCGGCGAGCGGCGCGAACGCACCGAGTGGCACCGGGTCGTCATATTCGGGCGTTTGGCGGAGATCGCCGAGCGATACCTTCGCAAGGGGTCGAAGGTGTATCTCGAAGGCAGCCTGCAAACGCGCAAGTGGCAGGACCAGTCCGGTCAGGACCGCTATTCGACCGAGGTCGTCCTGCAGCGCTTCCGGGGCGAGCTCCAGATGCTGGACCGCGCCGGCGACGCCGAATCGCGCGGACGTGACGAGGACTATGGCGGCTATGGCGACCGGGATTCGGGCGGCGGACGGTCCGCCGCGCCGGCTCCCGCCATGGGCCAGGACCTGGACGACGACATCCCCTTCTGATGCTCCATCCCTTCGAGGACGCGGCCTTGACAGGCAGAGCGCCCGATAGCCCCCGCAACACGGCTGGCATGCTGTGAACGAAACGACGCTCATCGAGCCCGATGACATTGCGCCGGTAGCGCTCGAAGACGAGATGCGCCGCTCATACCTCGATTACGCGATGAGCGTGATCGTGGCGCGGGCGCTGCCGGACGTGCGCGACGGGCTGAAGCCGGTCCACCGGCGCATCCTCTACGCCATGCGCGAGGGCGGCTACGGCTGGAACCAGCCGTTCCGCAAGTCCGCGCGCATCGTCGGCGACGTGATGGGCAAGTTCCACCCGCATGGCGACAGCGCGATCTACGACGCCATGGTGCGGATGGCGCAACCCTTCTCCATGCGCCTGCCGCTGGTCTCGGGCCAGGGCAATTTCGGCTCCATGGACAACGATCCCCCGGCGGCCATGCGCTACACGGAGGCGAGGCTGGCCAGGGCGGCGGAAGCCCTGCTGACCGACATCGACAAGGATACGGTCGATTTCCAGCCCAACTACGACGACAGCGAGCAGGAACCCGTCGTCCTGCCGGCGCAGTTTCCGAACCTGCTGGTCAACGGGGCGGGCGGCATCGCCGTCGGCATGGCCACCAACATACCGACCCACAATCTGGGCGAGGTGATCGACGCCTGCTTCGCCTGGCTCGACAATCCGGCGATCACCGTCGACGAGCTGATGGAGCATGTGCCGGGGCCGGACTTCCCGACCGGCGGCGTGCTGCTCGGCCGCGAAGGCATCCGGCAGGCCTACCGGACCGGGCGCGGCACCGTCATCCTCCGCGCCCGCACCGAGATCGAGGAACGCCCGCACAACCGCGAGGCGATCATCGTCACGGAGGTGCCGTACCAGGTCAACAAGGCGCGGATGATCGAGCGCATCAGCGAGGTCGTGAACCTGAAGCTGATCGAAGGCATCCAGGCGCTGCGCGACGAGAGCGACCGGCGCGGCATCCGCATCGTCATCGAGCTCAAGCCGGGCATCGAACACCGGGTGCTGCTGAACCAGCTCTACCGGCACACCCAGCTCCAGGTCAGCTTCGGCATCAATACGCTGGCGCTCGACGGCGGCCGGCCGGAAACCCTGTCGCTGGACCGGATTATCGGCGCCTTCATCGCCTTCCGCGAAGAGGTCGTCGCGAGGCGCACCCGCCACGATCTCGGCAAGGCGCGGGAGCGCGCGCATGTGCTGATCGGCCTTGCGGTCGCGGTCGCCAATATCGACGAGATCATCCGCGTCATCCGGCAGGCGGGCGATCCGGCCGAAGCGCGCGCGAACCTGCTGGCGCGGGGCTGGCCGGCTGCGGACACGGAACCGCTGCTGGCCCTTCTCGGCACGCCGGGAGGCGCGCTGGAGGACGGCAACTACCGGCTGAGCGATGCGCAGGCGCGCGCCATCCTGGACCTGCGCCTGCACCGGCTGACCGGCCTGGAGCGGCAGAAGATCGCCGAGGAACTGGAAGAGGTGGCGGAGCGCATCCGGGGCTATCTGGAGATCCTGGGCTCCCGGGAGCGGCTGCTCGCCGTGATCCGCGAGGAGCTGCAGAGCGTGCGGGACCGCTTTGCGGACGAGCGCCGCTCGACCCTTACCGACGACGAGATCGACCCCGACGAGGAGGACCTGATCCAGCGCGAGGACATGGTCGTGACGGTGAGCCAGGGCGGCAATATCCGGCGCGTGCAGCTTTCCACCTACCGGGCGCAGAAGCGCGGCGGCAAGGGGCGCGCGGGCATGTCCACCCGCTACGAGGACGCGGTCTCGCAGGTCATCATCGCGCACACGCACACGCCGCTGCTGTTCTTCTCGGCATCCGGCATCGTCTACAAGCTCAAGGTCCACCGCCTGCCGCGAACGGGTCCGCAGGGGCGCGGCGTGAAGATGCAGCAGGTCATCGAGGCCCTGCCGGCGGGCGACCGCATCACCGCCGTCATGGCGATGCCGGACGACGAGGAGAGCTGGCAGGACCTGTCGGTCATGTTCGCCACCGAGAACGGCAATGTGCGGCGCAACACGCTTGCGGATTTCATCAACATTCCGCGCCGCGGCAAGATCGCGATGAAGCTCGACGAGGGCGATGTGCTGGTCGGGGTGAAACCCTGCGGGCCGGGCGACCATATCCTGCTGGCGACCCGGCAGGGCAAGGCGCTGCGTTTCGCGGCCGGGGATGTGCGGGAATTCGTGAGCCGCGCCTCCACGGGCGTGCGCGGCATCGCGCTGCGCGAGGACGACCGCGTCATCTCCATGAGCGTCGTCGATGGGTTCATGATCGACAGCACAGAGGAGCGGGATACCTATCTCAGCCAGAACGGCATCGGGGACCTGATCCGCACGGCCGAGCTTCAGGAACACGAGCAGATGATCCTCTCGGTCGCCTCGGACGGCTACGGCAAGCGCACCTCCGCCTACGACTACCGCGTGGCCAACCGGGCAGGGCAGGGCATCGAACTGATGGCGCGCAGCAGCGACGAGGTGGAAGTGGTTGCCGCCTTCCCGGTCGAGGAGGCGGACCAATTGCTGCTGATGACCGATGGCGGCCAGCTGATCCGCTGCCCCGTCTCCGACATCCGGATCGCGCGCCGGGCGACGAGAGGCGTGCGCCTGTTCAACATCCCGGAGGGCGCGCGGGTGGTGCAGGTTTCGCATCTCGCCGACGCCAACGGGGACGACGGGGGCGAGGACGGGGGCGAGGCGCCCGAAAGCGATGCGGACGCCGGGAACGGCGCAGGAGAGCAAGAGTGAACCAGGAGAAGGTCGGCCTCTATCCCGGCACGTTCGATCCGATCACAAACGGTCATATCGACATCATCTACCGGGGCGCGCGGCTGGTGGACCGGCTGATCGTCGGCGTGTTCAACAATGCCGGAAAAGGGCCGCTGTTCGCGCCGGAAGAGCGCAAGGCGATGGTCGAGGAGGAGATTGCCGCGCTGGGCGACCGGACCGTCGCGGACCGCATCGACGTGCGCCTTATGGACGGCTTGCTGGTCGCCTATGCGCGCGAGCACCGGGTCAGCGTGATCTTCCGGGGGCTCCGGGCCGTCTCCGACTTCGAATACGAGATGCAGATGGCCAGCCTGAACCGCACGATGGAGCCGGAGGTCGAAACGGTCTTCCTCTCGGCGTCGGAGCACCACCAGTTCATCTCCTCGCGTTTCGTCAAGGAGATCGCGGCGCTCGGCGGGGATTCCTCCGCCTTCACCACGCCGCGCGTGATCGCGGCCCTGCAGCAGCGGTTCGGGGACGGGCGCAAGGTCGAGAGCGGCGCGGCCTCCAAGGTCTATTGACCGGGCCTTGACAGCAAAGGCGCCGCCGCACAGTTTCGCCGCCGTCCCGGTCGGGCGCGTAGCTCAGTTGGTAGAGCATCTGACTTTTAATCAGACGGTCCCAGGTTCGAATCCTGGCGCGCTCACCAGGGGAATTAATTGAGTAAAATCAATATGTTGCCCAAGGGCGTGGCGCGCTATGGCGGGACGCCCGAATTTTCCGAACGGTCGATTCCCGCCAATCTCCTGCGCGCCCATCGCACGAAGGCCGGGACATGGGCGCGAATCGTCGTGCTGGAGGGGCGGCTGCTCTACCGCATCCTCGAACCGGAGTTGGAGGAAATCGAGCTTTCGCCGGAGCGGCCCGGCATCGTCGAGCCGGAGGTTCCGCACGAAGTCGAGGCGCGGGGCCGCGTCCGTTTCCGCGTGGACTTTTTTCGCTGACCGTCAGGCCAGGGCCTGCTCCAGGTCCGCGATCAGCTCGTCGGCGCGCTCGATGCCGATGGACAGGCGCAGCAGGTTCGCCGGCACAGCACTCAGCGGCCCCTCCACCGAGGCCCGGTGCTCGATCAGGCTTTCGACGCCGCCGAGCGACGTTGCGGGCACGAACAGCCGCGTGCGCGTCGCGACCCGCTTGGCCGCCTCCGCGCCGCCTTCGACCAGCAGCGAGAGCATGGCGCCGAAGCTGCCGCCCGTCTGGCGTTTCGCAATCTCGTGCCCCGGATGGGATTCGAGGCCCGGATAGAGCACCGCCTCGATGCCGGGACGGCCCTCGAAATGCCGGGCGATCGCAAGCGCGTTCGCAGCCTGGCGCTCGTATCGCAAATGCAGCGTGCGCATGCCGCGCAGCAGCAGCCATGCTTCGAACGCGCCGAGCACGCCGCCCATTCGCGTGCGCGCCGCCTTTATCTCCTCCCAGCGTTCGTCGGCGCGCCGGGTCGCGAGAACGCCCGCCAGCAGGTCGCTGTGGCCGCCGAGATATTTCGTGGCGGAGTGAAAGACGATATCGGCGCCGAGTTCCAGCGCCCGGAGCGTCACCGGCGGCGTGGCGGTGGCGTCCACGCCGAGAACCGCGCCGGAGCGACGGGCGGTCCCGGCGGCGGCGCGTATGTCGATCACGTCCCAGGTCGGATTCACGCAGGTCTCGACCCAGACGACCGAGGTCCGGCCGGGCCGCACCGCCGCATCGAGCGCGCCCGGTTGCGACGGGTCGAAAAAGCCGACCTCGACATCGTGCCGTTCCGCGAGCCGGCGGAGCAATTCCGCCGCGCCGTGATACATCACCCGCGGCGCTACGACATGCGCGCCCGAGCCCACCGTGTCGAAGAACGCCGAGATGGCGGCCATGCCCGAGGAGAAGGCAAGCGCCTCTTCGGCCCCTTCGAGCCGCGCCAGAACATGCTCGACCTGCGCGCCGGTCGGGTTCGCGTTCCGGCTGTAGATGTAGTCCGCGGCTTCATAGCGGTCGTTTCGCGCGTAGGTGGTCGCGGAATGGATCGGCGGCACCACGGCCCCGGTCTCGCCGTCGACGAAATGCCCGGCCTGGGCGAGCAGGGTATCGAGGGACAGGTCGTTGCTCGTCATGCGTTGCCGGGGTCGTTCTCCCGCGCCCAGACGTCCTGCGGCGGCGTCTCGGCCGGAGAGCGCGCGCGGAGCGCGTAGTAGGGAAGGTATTTTTGATATGTGTCGTAAAGGCGGCGGAGTTCCCCGACCGCATCGTCGTGGAGATCGACCCGGAGGTCGATGTCCTCGACGATATCCGCGCCGCGCACGATCAGGGCCGCCGAGCGTTCCGGCAGGTGGACGCCGTCAGGCCCGGCCTGGCCGCCGGCGTCGCGACCGGCCTCGATTGCCGCAAGCAGCCGTTCCGGGAGGTCGTCTTCGGCCCGTTCGCGCCACGCGGCCGCCATCGCCTGCACCGTCGCTTCTCCGGCCAGCACATTGCCGAAGACGGCGAAGCCTTCCCCGGTAATGTGGCCGGACCAGGGCCGCGTATGAGGACCGGTGTGCGCCGCGATGCGGCCATCCACCGCCGCGATGACGACCTGGCGCCAGTCGAAGCCCTTGTCCGAGTCCGCCAGCAGTCCGAGGACCCGCTGCGGGTCGGGCGTCTCTCGAAGGGCGGCGACGGCCTGCGGCCCGAGCGCAGGGTTGGCGAACGCCTGCGTCGAGAGCGCTGCGACGCCGCGTTCGAAGAACGGGCAGTAGCCGCCGACCCCGAGGGAATAGGTCGCGATGCCGATGCCGAGCCGGCCCGTCTCGGGGCACGCCCCGATTGCTGTGAAGGTCATGGCACTGTCCTCCGGCGTCAGAACTGTTCGGCCGTCATTTCCAACTCGGCTCCTCCGGCTGCCTCGACGGCGGCAAGGTGCCCGGCATATTGCGGAAGCAGCGTGTCGGCATAGAACCGGGCAGTGAGGCGTTTCGCTTCGAGGAATTCCTTGTCCTCCGCGCCGTCCGCCAGGAGTCGCTCGGCGGCGGCGGCGCCTCTGGCGAGCAGCCAGCCGCCGGTCGCGAGGCCGAGAAGATGGCAGAACGGAACAGCCGCCGCCGCGGCAGCGCCGAACTGCCTGCCGAAGCGGCCGAGAATGACCGCGCCTGCGCGCTCGACGGCGTCGATCGCTGCCGCCAGAGTCCCGCTCGGCGACTCCTCGCGCATCAGGGCGATCTGGGCCTGAAGCGCGGCGCCGCCGTCGCGGGCAAGCTTGCGCGCCACGAGGTCCATGGCCTGGATGCCGTTGGTGCCCTCGTAGATCGGCGCGATGCGGCTGTCCCGCATATGCTGGGCGGCGCCGGTTTCCTCGATGAACCCCATGCCGCCATGCACCTGGACGCCGAGCGAGGCGATTTCGACCCCGAGATCGCTGCACCAAGCCTTGACCACGGGTATCATGAGGTCCACGCGGGCCTGGGCTTCGCCATCTCCGGTGCGCTGGGCCCGGTCGAGGGCGGCCGCCACCCAGTAGCAGAGAGCCCGCATGGCCTCGATCTGCGCCTTCATGGTCATCAGCATCCGCCGTACGTCCGGATGGTGCAGGATCGGCACCGGCCCCCGTTCGGCGCTCGTCTCGTCCCGGCCCTGGATGCGCTCCATGGCGAAGCTGCGCGCCTGCTGATAGGCGCGTTCGGCGACGGAAACGCCCTGCAATCCGACGCCGAGGCGGGCATTGTTCATCATCGTGAACATGTACTGGATGCCGCAATTCTCTTCGCCGACAAGGGAGCCGAGCGCGCCGTCGCCCTCGCCGTAGGCCATCACGCAGGTCGGGCTTCCGTGAATGCCGAGCTTGTGTTCGAGGCCGACCGGTCGCAGGTCGTTGCGCGCACCGAGGCTTCCATCCCCGTTCACCAGCACCTTCGGCACGATGAAGAGCGAGACGCCGCGGATGCCTTTCGGCGCATCCGGCGTCCGCGCCAGAACCATGTGGACGATATTGTCGGTGAAGTCCTGGTCGCCGTAGCTGATAAAGATCTTCTGGCCGCTGATCCGGTAGGCGCCGTCTCCGACCGGCACCGCTCGCGCGGCCAGCGCGCCCACATCGGAACCGGCCTGGGGCTCGGTCAGGTTCATCGTCCCGGCCCACTCGCCGGAGATCATCTTCTCCAGGTAGAGCGCCTTCTGAGCCTCGGAGCCGTGGTTCGCCAACAGGTCCACCGCACCCTGGGTCAGGAGCGGCGCCAGAGAAAAGGACAGGCAGGCCGACTGCCACAATTCGGTAAGCGCCGTGGACACCAGCCATGGAAGGCCCTGGCCGCCATATTCGGGATCGAAAGGCGCGCCGTTCCAGCCGCCCTCGCAGAACTGCCGGTAGATGTCCGGGAAGCCATCGGCCGTGCGCACGACGCCGTTCTCCAGCACCGCGCCCTGAATGTCGCCGATGCGGTTCAGCGGCGCCACGGCCTCGCCCGCAAACCGCCCGGCCTCGGTCAGCACCGCATCGACGAGGTCGATCGAGATCTCTTCCATGCCGGGCAGGGCGATCACGCCGTCCAGGCCGGCGATCTCGGCCATGGCGAAACGGATGTCGCGGAGAGGCGCGGCGTAGTCGGTCATCGGCGGCCCACCGGAAACTGCCTACGAGATCGGGAAGAGCGTTGGCTGGGCGACCTGGATTCGAACCAGGGCTACTGGGGCCAGAACCCAGCGTTCTGCCGCTAAACTATCGCCCAACACGTCGGCCGAAACATATGTCCTTCCCGGGGAATTTTGCAAGCGCCTCCGACAGCGCCTGTCCGGCGGTTGCGCGGGGGCCATCGGATGGATCCGCGCGCTAACCGAAAGGCGAGGCGCCGCCGAGCACCCGGGGCAGCCATGTGGACAGCTCGGGCACCAGGATGATGATGAGGGTCACGATGAAGTCGGACACGAAGAAGATCATCGCGCCGCGCAGCACCGTTTGAATGGGTATCTGGGCGATGCCGCTGACCGCATAGAGGTTGAAGCCCACCGGCGGCGTGATGACGCTCAGCTCCACGCCCATCGTGACCACGATGCCCAGGTGGATCGGGTCGATGCCCAGCGCCGTCGCCACCGGGAAGACGACCGGCACGGTCAGCAGGATCATGGCGATGCCGTCGAGGAAGGTGCCGAGCATCAGCAGCAGCGCCATGTAGCCGAACAGGAACGGCAGCGGCTCCAGCTGCATCTCGATGACCAGTTGAGCGAGCTGCTGGGGCCACGCCTGGTTGGCGGCGACGAACTGGAAAATGCCGACGCTGCCGACCAGGAAGAACACCACGGCGCTGAGGTTCATCGCCCGCGCCGCCGTGGGCAGCAGGTTGCGTATGAACTCCCGGCGGCCCGTGACCAGGCCGTAGATCAGGGCGTAGCCGCAGGCGGCCGCGGCCGCTTCCGTCGGCGTGAAGAGCCCGCCATAGAGCCCGCCGAGCACCAGCACCGGCATGGCAAGGCCGGGAAGCGCCCCCACGGTTGCCCGGCCCAGCGGACCCCAGGCGAAGTGGCCGCGGCTCAGGCTCTTGGTCCGCCAGGCGGCGAGAATGATGAGTATGAACATGCCGCCCGCCAGCATCAGGCCGGGAATTATGCCGGCCATGAACAGGCGCACGATCGAGGTTTCGGTGGCGATGCCGTAGATGATGAGCGAGAGGCTCGGCGGGATGAGCAGGCCGATACCGCCGCCGGAAGCCACAATGCCCGCAGACAGCCAGTCCGGATAGTTGCGCTTGCGCATCTCCGGGATGGTGATGAGGCTCATGGCCGAGGCGACGGCGACGCTCGATCCCGAAATGGCGCTGAACAGCACGCAGGTGGTGACCGTGGCCAGCCCGAACCCGCCGATGACCCAGCTCACCAGCGCCTCGGCGAACTGGAACAGCTGGCGCACCATGCCGGTGCGCTCCATGAGGAAGCCGGCGAAGATGAACAGCGGGACCGCCATCAGGCTGTAGTGGCCGAGGAACGAGAAGAAGGCCGAGGACAGCGCCCGCGCATCGAGCAGCGGATCGAACAGGATATAGATCGCGCTGGCGGCGCCCAGCGCTATGCCGATGGTGACTCCCGAGCCCAGGAACGCCAGGATGCCGGCGAGCAGACTACCCATCGTGCAGGGCTCCTTCGGGGCCTCCGGCGCCCGCTGGTTCGTACATGCGGGTCATCTAGAGCAGCGAGCCTTCATCGGTATGGGACTCGTAGCGCTCCACCAGCCCCGCCCGGCCCAGCAGCGTGCATGTGTGGTGATAGAGCTGGAAGGCATAGCTCACCGCGAGAAACGCCATGCCGAGGAGGAACACGGCGAAGAAATGCCACAGCAGGAACGCCAGGCTCTCGGTCTTGCGTTCCTGAAGAATCATGAGGTCCGCCACTTCGAGGCCCCACCAGACCAGCCATGCGCAGAAGGCGAGCCCGACCGCCGCGCCGAAAATCTCGAAGATACCGGCGAGGACGCGGCCCCACCGCCCGGCCTTCTCGCGCAGCACAATCAGCACGATCGTCACCCGCAGGTGGGCCCCGCGGCTCTGCGTGACCGCGAAGAACAGGTACACGCCGGCGAGAATGCCGAAGGTAACGGCGTCCTGCTGCCATTCGAAAGACACGCCGAAGACATAGCGGCGAATGACTTCCAGGCCGGCCAGCAGCGTCAGGACGAGCAGGAGCGCCGCAGCGATGTACTGCACGAAGCGCTCCTGGAACGTGCGCCAGGCGTAGTAGAGGCGGTTCATGGGCGGAGGGGAGGGGAGGCTTGCCGGGCCTCCCCGTTTTCCCGGGCTGTCATGCCGGGATTAGCCCTTCTTGAGCACCGGCTCATGCTTGGCGCAATCGACGCTCTCCACCGGGTCGGTGCCCGGGCCGAGGCGCGCCGAGGCTTCGCGCCCCTCCTTGAGGAACCTGTCCACCCACTCATGCGCTTCCGCCGGCAGCCGCTCCTTGAGGTAGTCGGCGACATTGTTGCCGATGGCTTCCTGGAGGGGCTTCGCTTCTTCGGGAGTCGCGGAGTAGATACCGACATCCGAGGGGTTCTCGGCCTTGTACTGGTTTATGGCGAACTGGTCGTTGCACCAGTTGAGCTCGTTCTGGTACTTCACGGCCTGCTCGACCAGATCGCGGATCTTCGCCTGGGTCTCGTCGTTCAGCTTGTTGAACCACGCCTGGCTGGCGCCGACCCAGTAGTTGTCGAAGGTCACCGTGGAGATGCCCGCGATGGTGTAATAGGGCGTCTGCTCGGTGATGGCACGCCATCCGCCGATGGAGGTGATGACGCCGTCGAGCACGCCGGATTCGAGCGCGCTCGGCACGTCGCCGAAGGACATGACCACCGGGGAAGCGCCCCAGGAGGCCACCACCGGGTTCACCGCGGCGGCGAAGGTCCGGATCTTCTTGCCCTGGAACGAATCCATCGCAAGCAGCCGCTCCTTGCCCGCAATGGCGAGCGCGAAGCTCAGATCGACGAAACCGAACGGCTCGATGAAGTGTTTCTCGCGCAGCCGGTTCAGCAGCATCTTGCCGGTGGCCTGGTTCTCCAGGTCGTGGATGGCCGCGACCGTGGTGAGGACGCCGGGCTGGCCGATAATGCTCATCCAGATGTCCGTCGCGGCCGTCTTGCCGGAGACCAGCCAGCCCATCTCCAGATTGCCCTGGGTCATGGCCGTCATGGCGTCCGGGTCCTTGTAGAGGGCGCCGGCATAGAAGTTCCGCACCTCGCTGCCCTCGGGGAACTGCGATTCCACCTGCTCCTTGAACCACTCCATGGCGATGGCCGTGGGATGCGGCGGCGGCGGCAGGTCCACCGAAACACGGATGATGACTTTTTCCAGTTCCGCCTTGGCCGGCGTCGGCGCGGCCGCAAGCAGTACCGTGGCGGCAGCAAAGGCGACGGCCCCCGCGAAGGCTGCTGTACGCGGAAGGTATGCGCGAATCATGGCGTTCTCCCTGTTGCCCGGTGTTTGTCGAGACGGCGCCGCCGACGATACCGGCGGCCCGCCGGTATCGCCCGCATACGGCCGGCGAGCCGGCTGTCCGTGCGGCGCCCGCAGCCGAATGCGCGGCGCGGCCCCGATCCGGGCATCGGGCGCACCGCCCCGCAGGCCGGCGCCTTCGAATGAACGAAGGCGCTCGTCCGCAATCGGACGCATCGCGGCCGGGACGCCGGGCAACCTTAGTCCATGCACCCTGAAAGGCAAAGTCCCGCCTTGGCCCCTGCCGCACGCACCGTCTCGCCCCGGCTTGCGTCCGGCATGCCTGCGGCGCACGGCCGCAGGGCCGGGGCAGCGGCCGGGAGACCGGCGGTCGCGGTAGGGACGCCGGTTTCCCGGCGCCCCCCGCACAGATCCGGACGTGCGCGCTAACGCATCCGGCTCCTACCTCGGGTAGTGACGGCGAAGCGCACGCTTG
>JAJDYL010000110.1 GCA_022825195.1 Alphaproteobacteria bacterium | reverse complement strand
CGGCTGCGGGTTCCCCGGTCTCCGGCTCGGCGGCCGGCGCGGTTCCGGCGGCTTCCGTCGCCGCGTCCCCGGCGTCGCCGACCGTCCGGCCGGTGTCGAACGCCGTGAAGCCCGGCGGGACCCAGGCGAGCGCCCTGGCGTGCATCGCGGCGCTTACCCCGACCGGCGGATCGCCGGCGGCGAAGGCCGCCTCCATCGCTTCGGCCAGCGCCGGCTTCCTGTACTTCGACCGCGCCGACGCCCAGTTCAGGCCGAACACCGTGCGGGCGATGTCGAGAACCCGCGCCTTGGCGATCCGCGACCACAGCATCGGCGCCGTCGGGCGCACGAGCTTCGCGAACTCGATATCGAGCCGGGCCACAGTGGCTTCGAGCTCGGGACGCGCCTGGGGCTCGAAGGCGAGCTGGCCCTTCACCGTCCTCGCGACGCAGGCCGCGAACAGCGCCTCCTTCTCGGCGCGGGGCAAGGCCCTGAGCGCCGCGAAGGACTCGCCGCTGTCCTCGATCGTCAGCCAGTCCATGGAGAGGCCGGAGCGGTCTTCCAGCATGGCCTCGCCCGGCGACCAGTCGGCGAAGTCGGCGTCGTTCATGCGGGTGTTGGGCCGGTCCGGGGTCTCCTTGACCGCGATGTCGAGGGCGTGGTCGTGATAGCCCGGCGCGAACACGGCGCGGGCCATCTGGAACAGCGCGAGGTCGAATGCGGCCGTGAAGTCCCCGGCGAGATACGCCTTGACGAGCGCGGTGCGGATAGCGCGCAGGTCGTCCGCGAGGCCGATACCGACGCCGGCCTCCTTGCGCGCCTCGGCTTCGCGGTCCCTCGGCGGCGCCATCGGCCCCGAAACGGACGGATTGACCGACGGGCCGGCGGTGGGAACGCCGTGACCGGTAGTGTGGACGCCGTGGGTGGCGTCGGGGTCATGGCCGTTTGCGGCCCGGGTTGCGGCGCCGCCGGACTCCGCCGGCTTCGGCATGTCCTCAGGTCTAACCAGCCCGGCGATGACCTGGAGCGTGCCGTCATTACCGATGGTGACGATGCAGCCTGCCATCGCGAAATCCTCGCGGCGGAACACCGCGCGGGTCTCGACGGCGCGTTCGATCCCGTCGAGGCGCGTCTCGATGGCCTCGGCTTCCGAGACCAGCTCCGCCGTCCACTCCTCGTCGTCGAGCTCGGCGAGTTCCGCCTGCCGGGCTTCGAGTGTGGCGACCTCGGCCTGTTCCTCCGGGGTGGGGTCCACCGGCTGCGGGTCGATGCGGCCGTAGGAGGCGGTGTCGCCCCAGTTGGCCTCGATCATGGGCGTGGCCCACTTCCAGCGGGTCGCCAGTTCGTCGGCGGCGGCCTGGAGCTTCTGCGTCGCCAGCTTCTCCAGCAGCACCGGGTCCTCGAACCAGACGCCGTGCTCGTGTTCGTCGGCGAACAGGTCGCGCATGACCTGGCCGCCGCCGGCCTCGTAGGCGTCGACCCCGACGAAACGGGCGATGGCGGAAGCGCCGGGAACCCGTTCCTCGGTGAGGAGCCGTTTCACCTGCCAGGCCGACGGGCGGTAGGCCTGTCCGGAGACCTGCTCCCAGACCGCCATCTGGCGCTCGCGGTCGGCGGTGACGGCGAAGGCCTTCAGCACTTCGAGGTCGATCTCGCCGGCGCGGTAGGCGTCCAGCAGCTCCGGCGCGGCGCTGCCGAGGCGCAGGCGCTGTTCGACGACGCGCTCGGACGCGCCGAACCGCGCCGCGATGGCGGACACCGACTGGCCGGCGTCAGCCAGCTTGGTGAACGCGACCACCTGGTCGGCGGGGTGCATGGCGATGCGGATGACGTTCTCGGCGAGCGAGAGTTCGGCGGGATCGGCGTCGCCGGACCTGATCTGGCAGGGCACGGGGTGGTCGGCGTCGAACACCTTGTCCTCGACCAGCGCCTGCATGGCCTTGAGGCGGCGCCCGCCGGCGACCACGGCAAAACGCTCGGCGCCATCTTCGTCGGGAGCCTGTCCCGGACGCGATCCGGGATCCGGGCGGACGACCAGGTTCTCCAGCAGGCCGAGGGCGGCGATGGAGGCCTTGAGCGAAGCGTCGGCCTCGGGATCGGGCGACGTCTTGCGGACGTTCTCGGGGGCGAGCGCGAGCCGGGAGAGCGGGATCTCCCGGATGAGCGGTTCGGCCCTGGGGGCAATGAAGTTCATTCCAGTCTCCATGGAGAGTTGCACCGGCGCGGCGCAGCCGGCTCTCGCCGCCGCCTGCCCGCGCCTGCCCCCGAACGGCTGTTCTCCGGCTCCGGGCGGCGCAGCCCGACCGTCACCGGTGCCGGAAACGGCGGACGGTGCGGTGCGGCGGTATCGGAAACGGTGGAAGAAGGCGCGCGGGCGACGACGAAGGAGCGGCGGACGGCCCCGGGGAAAGTGCCCCCGGGTTGTGGACCGGAGCGTCGGCCGACTATTGGAGGGCGGTGATCGCGGGGGTCCGCAGGGCGCGGCCGGTCAGAGGCCGAGTTCGCTGTGCGAGCCGAGACGCACGAGATCGAGATGTTCGGCGTCGGGCTTGCGGTAGATCAGGACCAGGTCTGGGCGGACGTGACAGTCCCGGTGGTCCTTCCATTGCCCGCCGAGCGCGTGGTCGCGATGGCGCTGCGGGAGCGGCCGGTCCTCCGCCAGTTCGGCCACGACATGCGCGAGTTCGGCATCGACGGTCCTCGCGAAGCGGCCCCTCTTCTCGCGCCTGTAGTCCCGCTTGAAGGCCGCGGTCCGTCTAATCGTCCGCATGGAGGTCGGCCATCAGGCCGTCGACGTCGCCGACCGTGACCAGGTCCCCCCGCCGCGCCGCCTCCATGGCCGCAACGGTCTCCGCGTTCGGCACCAGGGGCTCGAACGGCAGGCGTTTCTCGGCAGCGATCCGCACCATCATCAGGCGGAAGGCGTCGGACACGGTGAGGCCGATCGCGTCGAGCACGGCGGCGGCTTCCTGCTTGGTCTTTTCGTCGATACGGGCGCGAACGACGGTGCTCATGTGTCGATCCTCCTGATTGAGCCACAATGTAGCCTGGTCTTTGGGCGGATGTCCACGCCGCGACGTGCTCCGGATGGATGTGGCGTTCGTCGCCGCGTGCCAGGAACCGCCCGGGTGCCCGGCTCCCGCAGCGCCGTATCATGGCTGACCGTCATGCCCATGATGGCGCATGTCGAAGCTGGATTCGTGCTGCGCCTCGACCTGTTCCGCGGCGTCGTCGAGGAGACCGGCGGCCTTGCGAAGACCGCCTGCGGCATCGCTCAGGCAGCGGGCGCTGACCGGGGCATCGGGGTAGAGGTCGGGGTCGGCGGTCCAGGCGATCCAGAAGGCGAGCTTCGCCAGGGTTTCCAGCGCCTGCCTGAGCGCCTCGGCGGGGGCGCCGTGGACGCCCCGGGTCACGGTGCGGAGCTCCCGGCAGGGGAGATGTCGATGCGCTCGCCCCAGGGCTCGCGGTTCCAGTCCTCCGGCGGCTCCGACCAATTGCAGAATATGACCGGAAACGGTGGCTCGGCCTCGGGGTAGTCGGAGCAGTCCATGTCGGTGAAGTAGAGGCAAACGGCCGGCTGGATTCCCTGCTCGTCGAGCCATGCGAAGCCGGGCCGGAAGTCGGTGCCGCCCCGGCCCTTGACGGTGATCTCGTCGGGGAGGTCGTCCGGCGCGTACTCCGCCGCGTCCTGCAGCACGGCGTCGACCTGGAGCACGTGGACGCTCTCCGGCTGGATCTCGGCCGCGATCTCGCGGAGCTCCGCCCAGAATTCGGCCAGCGTGGCCGCCGGCAGCGAGCCCGACGTGTCGATGATGACGGCGATCGCCTCCATGCCCTCCGAGCGGATCGAGGGGAGATAGAGACCGCCGTCGATGAAGCGCCGGTTGGGGAGGCTCCAGCTGTAGTCTCGGCGCGCAGCGTCGGTCATGTAGCGGCGGAGAAGGCTCCGCCAGTCCAGCGTGCTGGCGTGGGCGTTCTTCACCGTCTCTTCGACCCCGCCCGGAAGCTTGCCCTCGGCCCTGGCGAGGTTCATGGCCTGGTGCATGGCCTCGTCCCACGCCTGCTCTTCGGCGATGACGTCCACCTGCGACTCGCCGTCGCCGGCATTGGTATCGCCGCGGGCGCCCGCGTCCATGATCTCCCCGGTGCCGGAGGGATCGTGGCTCGCCGGCGCATCGAACCCTCCATCCCGGTCCTGCCCGTCTCCGTCCGGGCCGTTCCCGTCCCGGTCGTCATCGCCCGGATCGTCCTGGCCCTGTCCGTCACCGGCGTCCGGCGCGCCGGGACTGTCCGGCGTGTCGGACGTATCCCCCTCGCCGGCGCCGGAGGGCTGGCCGCCAGGGGGAGGCGTGTCGCCGTTGCTGCCGGAGTCGTTCTCCCGGGGCTCGGGCAGGCGGTCGTATGCCTCCTCTACGCTCACCCCGTCCAGCGCCTCGGCGTCGGGCGGCAGGGTGAAGCCCGCGTCGCGGATGAGCGCATGGGTGACGAACTGCGATGCCATCTGCCAGCGTTCGGGGTCGCGCCCGCCCCTGCGGGTGTGATGCTTCAGCGCGCACGCCATGACCACGCGCGCCATCGCGGTCTCGATGAGGTGCGCGTCGGTGGCCGCGACCCATCGGGGCGAGTAGCGGATCTCGTGCCCGTCGCTCGCCAGCGTCTCCCGGCTCGGGTCGGCCCTGAGCGGGAGCCTCAGGGCGAGGCTCCCGAAGAAGGGCTGCTTGCGCAGAAGCTCGGTCACGCCGTCGCTCACGCGCTGCGCGGACTCCTCGAACACGCGGGCGGCCATCACGCGGCCTCCCGCACGGGCTCCACGGGCGCCGCGAAATAGCCGGCGAACTTCTCCATCAGCTCGTCGGCGTCGCGCTTCACCCGCGCACGCGCCACGGGATCGAACGACTTCGACGGCCGGAGCGCGTCGGGCTCGACGCTCGCGATCTTGTCCTTCACCTGCTCGCAGAGCCGCGCGAGCTCGTCGTCGCCGAAGATGTTGAGACGCGGCACCACGTCGACGAGGTCGCGGATGTTCGAGATCATCGAATCGCGGAACACCAGCGGCTTGCCGTTGTCGTCCTCCCGCAGCCGCTCCGAGACCCGCTCGACCGCCTCGCCGAAGCGCCGGTAGAGATCGCCCACCGCATCGTGCAAGCGTTCCTCGATCTGGTGCTCGATGTCGCGCCGAACACGGTCCACGTCGTCGGTCGCGAGCTTCGCCATGAACTGCTCGGCGTCCTGTACCGGGGTGATGCGGTAGCGGATCGAGAACTTGCCCTGGAGCGCTTCCTTGGACGGGTAGTCCTCGATGCGGAAGAGCTTGCCGAGGTCGAGCCGGGCCTGGTCGACGTTGTCGTCGTAGTCCTCGATGAAACGGGCGCGGTCGCGGACCATGCGCTCGCGGAACCCGTCGATCAGCCCGGTGTAGTGCTCGTAGTTGGCGACGGTGAGCAGCCGCGAGCCCTGGTCGTCCCACGGCAGGGTCTGTTCGTAATGCGCGGTCCTGCATGCGCTGACCGTCGCGGTGAGCGCGGCGAAGGCGGCCTTGGGCAGCAGGCGCTTGTTGTAGCGTCCGGCGCTGGTCGAGGCCTCGTGGTGGACGGCGACGTGGTTGCTCGCCTGGCGGTCGTAAAGCCGGCCGGACCAGGCGGTGATGCGCAAGGATACCTGCATGGCGTCGTCGGTGAGGTTCATGGGCTCTCTCCTCTCGGGCTAACGGAGCGTCCACAGGGGGACGTCGAGGGCGGCGGTGAGCTTCCGCTTCGCGGCAACGAGGGTGGGCGCGCGCACCGCGTAGTCGCGCGACGGCGCGGCTCCGGCGGGGTAGTGGCCGATGCGCCAGACGATGGGCTTCTCCCTCATTGGGTCCTGGCGGCGGCCCAGCGGATGAAGCCGGGCGAGCGCTGCAATGCCGGGTCGCGGCGCACGCAGGAGCCCACGAGGAACTCGCCGACCTCGCGCCGGAGCCGCGCCGCATAGGTCACGATGGCGTCGAAATTGACGTCGCTCGCCATGCGGTAGAGCGAGCCGCAGAGCGCCATCAGCGCGCTCGCGTTGTCGGGGATGTCGGCGTTCTCCGGATCGCCGATGACGGCGCGGGGATGGGGCAGCTCCCGCCAGACCTTCAGGAACGCGGCGAACTCGACCGCGGCCGCCTCGCCGATGGTGCCGCGCAGCAGCGCGCGCTCGACCGACGGGTCGAGGCCGTTGCGGCGATGCACGATGTTGCTCGTGAAATGCCACGTCCTCGGGCACGGAAACGCCTTCTCCTTCGACTGCGGGTCGAACTGGTGGAGCAGCGTCGGTTCGAGCTGGATGAAGAACAGCACCTCGGCCGCGATGCCGTTGGCCGCGCCCCAGGCGAGCCAGTCATCGGCGTCGACCCGGATCTCCAGGTGGACGAAGCGCGAGGCCAGCGGGGTCGGCATGCGGTGGACCACGCCGCGGTCGCCCTCGCGGTTGCCGCACGCGATGAGCGATGCGCCCTCCGGCAGCTCGTACTCGCCGACCTTGCGTTCGAGCGCGAGCTGATAAAGCGCCGCCTGCACCATCGGCACGCAGGACGGCAGCTCTTCGAGGTTGATGAGCCAGAGGCCGGTATCGTCGCTCGGCGGCAGGAACACCGGCGGCGCCCAGCGGGTGCGGCCGTCGGCGTCGCGCCAGGGGATACCGCGCAGGTCGACGGGGTCGAGAAGCAGCGCCCGGACGTCGACATACCGGCGATTGCCGTCGTCGGCGACCTGCTGGGCGATCATCGACTTTGCCGTGCCCGGGGCGCCCCAGAGCATCGCCGGCTGGCGGGCTTCGACGAGCAGGGCGAGGGTCGCGGCGACCTCGCTCGGACGGAGCGTGTAGTCCGCGGAGATGGCGGCGGGTTCGGTCATGGGCGGGTCTCCGGAATGGGGAACGGGGGCGCGGGCACCCTCCGAGCGCCCGGCCTTCGCCCGGCGGAAGCCGGCCTCCTCTCCTTGTGCTTCGGGGCATGTCGCCGGTGCGCGGCGCTCGGGGCGGGCGTCATCCCGGCGTGTCGCGGTTGCACCGTCCCGAGGGTCTGTCAGGCGCGGTCCGGGCCAGCGGGGTCTTCCGGGCGGCGGACGGGCGCAATGCCGGTCAACTCCGGCAGGGGCCTGCCCGTCGGCGACAGCGTGTGGCCGACGCGGCGTTCGGTCTCGGCATAGCGCCGGTAGAGACCGGGACGGAGTTCAGCCGCCGTCCGCAGGTCCGAGGGCGACGAGAAAATGCAGAATGAGCAGCTGCACCGCGACAGGTGGCGGTATATCCAGTGCGGCGACTGGCCGGCGTTTCGGATGACGCGGAACACGTCGTCGGTGGAAAGGTCGAAGATCGGCAGCCAGTCGAAGACCTCGCGCCCGGCGACGCTCATGCGCTCGTTGCGCCGCCAGGGGACGCGCCTGGCGCGCGCGGCGCTCTCGTCGCGCCGGATGCCGAGGCAATTCACCAGACGTCCGCCGAAGCGCGGATGGGCCTTCAGATACCGCCGCAGCTC
>JAJDYL010000230.1 GCA_022825195.1 Alphaproteobacteria bacterium | reverse complement strand
CCGGGAGGGAGCGACGCTGTTCCTCCTCGGCACCGACCGGCTCGGGCGCGACGTGCTTTCGCGCATCATCTACGGCGCGCGCATCTCGCTTACCGTGGGCCTGTTCGGCATCCTGATTTCCTTCGCGCTGGGCATCGTCATAGGCGGGCTCGCGGGATATTACGGCGGCTGGGTGGACAGCCTCTCGCAGCGGACCATCGAGGTCGTGCGCTCCTTCCCGGAATTGCCGCTCTGGATGGCGCTCTCGGCCGCCCTGCCGGTCACCTGGTCTCCCGTGCTGGTCTTTTTCGGCATCACCGTCATTCTCGGCCTGCTCGACTGGACCGGGCTGGCGCGCGCCGTGCGCTCCAAGCTGCTGGCGCTCCGGGAGGAGGATTTCTGCACGGCGGCGCAATTGATGGGGGCCAGTCCGGGCCGGATCATCGCGCGCCACCTCCTGCCCGGCTTCGCCAGCCACCTGATCGCTTCGGCCACGCTCTCGATCCCGGCCATGATCCTGGGCGAGACGGCGCTCAGCTATCTCGGACTGGGCCTCCGGCCGCCGATCACGAGCTGGGGCGTGCTGCTGACGGAGGCGCAGAACATGAATGTCGTGGTGCTCTATCCCTGGCTGATGCTGCCGGTGGTGCCGGTCGTGGTGGCGGTGCTCGCCTTCAACTTCCTGGGCGACGGGTTGCGCGACGCCGCCGATCCCTACAAGTAGAGAAGACGGACAATAGGGCGGAACGACGGGAGGGACCCTTGGCGGAGATGGAAGGCAAGGTGGTGCTGGTCGCAGGGGCCGGCGCGACGGACCCGGACGGCATCGGCAACGGCCGCGCGGCGGCGATCCTGATGGCGGAGGCCGGCGCGCGCATCATGTGCGTGGACCGGGACCTCGCGCTCGCCGCGCGCACGGTCGAGATGGTCGCCGAACGCGGCGGCGAGGCGGAGGCCCTCGGCGCCGATATCACCCGGAACGAGGACTGCGCGGCCATGGTGGCGGCGACGCTCGAGCGGTTCGGGCGCCTTGACGGGCTCGACAACAATGTCGGCATCTCCTCGCGCGGCTCGGTGGTCGAGGAGACCGAGGAGGCGTGGGAGCGGGTGATGGAGGTGAACGTGAAGGCCATGTTCCTCGCCGCGAAGCACGCCATTCCGGCGATGATCGCCACGGCAGGCGGCGGGGCGGTGGTCAACGTGTCCTCGATCTCGGCGCTGCGGCCGCGGGGCCTCACCGCCTATTCCGCGTCGAAGGGCGCCGTGATCGCGCTCACCCGCGCCATGGCGGTGGACCATGGCGGCGAAGGCGTGCGGGTGAACTGCATCGCGCCGGGGCCGGTCTATACGCCGATGGTCTATCGGCGCGGGCCGGGCATGAGCGAAACCGCGCGGCGGGCGCGCGCCGACGCCTCGCTGCTCAAGACCGAGGGCACCGGCTGGGACATCGGTGAGGCGGTGCGCTTCCTGCTCTCGGACCGCTCCAAGTGGATCACCGGGCACACGCTCGTGGTGGATGGCGGCGCCTCCGTGCGCGGCCCGGAAAGGGATACCGTCTGATGGCCCGCATTCCCCTGCTGGAGGAAACCGACCTCGCGCCGGAAGACCGCGACGTGCTCGCCCGGCCCATCAATCTCAACAAGGCGCTCGCGCACAGCCCGGAAGGCGCCAGGGCGTTCGGCGGGCTCGGAAGCTGGATCCGCTGGCAGTGCAAGCTCGACCCGCGCCTGCGGGAACTCGCCATCCTGCAGGTCGGCTGCCTGGCGAAGTCCGAGTACGAGTACAGCCACCACATCAAGATCGGCAAGGATTTCGGCCTCGACGACGGCGATATCCGCGCCGTGCAGGCCGAGACGCGGGGCGAGCCCGGCGGCCTCGGGCCGGTCGAGACCGCCGTGCTCAAGGGCGCGCGGGAGATGACCGAAGGCCCCGCCATGTCGGAGGAGACCTTCGCTTTCCTGGAGCGCGAACTCGGCACGGCGCGCACGGTCGATCTGGTGCTGGTGGTGGCGTTCTATTGCGGCGTAGTGCGCCTCCTGGAGACGCTGGAGGTGGATGTCGAGCCCGACTACCAACCCTGGCTCGACGCCTTTCCGCTCGACTGAGGGGCAGCGCTCAGCGGATTTCGACCAGAATCTCGCCCGCTGCAAGGGCGGCCGCGATGGTTTCGAGTCGCGGGGCCAGCTGCTTCCGGAGCGCGGCGCTGGTGGTGTTGCCGAGCCTCAGCCAGACGACTTGAAGCCCCGGCCTGCGGCGCGCGCGCTCGGCGACGTCCGCGTCCTTGGACCAGATGACCGCTCCCAGGCGGCGCGCCTCGGCCTCGATCCGGGTGTCCGTCGCCGGGCCGATGCCGAGGTCGTTCACATGCTCCGACGGGTAGCCCTCGGCGGTCAGCCAGCGGGCCAGTCCCGGGGGCAGCTGCGCATCGATGAGGAAGCGCAAGGCTCAGGCGGCGTGGACGATGCGATGTTCGCTGGTGGCCGCCGCCCAGGAGAGCGCTGCGCGGAGATCGGCTTCCTCCAGATAAGGGTAGTCGGCGAGAATTTCCGAGGGCGAAACGCCGGCCGCCATGAGCTGGAGGATATCGGACACCCGCACCCTGGTTCCCCTGACATGCGGCCGCCCCCCGCAAATCTCCGGGTCTACCCGTATGCGCCCTCCTGCTTCCAGAGCGGTCGGCATCCCTTCGAAAACTTCCCTCAAGACGGAGATTCGGGCGTCCCGCTTCGGACCCGAATGTCCGTGCGTCTCAAGAAACCGTTGAAGCGCATTGGCCAGTTCGCTGCCGAGGCGTGTGTCGGCCGATACGACATGGAACCAGTCCGCAAGGGCGCGCTCGGTCTTCCGGCCATCGCCGGCGCCTGTTTCCGACAGATAGGCCGCGCCCGTGTTTTCCGCGTAGCCGACATACTTCGACGGCGCGAAGAGCCACGACCCGCCCTCGGACCGGATCGCATACCAGGCGTTTACCCGCTTCATCCGCTTCTTCAACTCCGTCCCGTACCGGGCGTCCTCGATTTCGGTCTGGTAGCGCACGATATTGTCGGCCGCCTGCTCGGGGCTGCTTACCAAGCTGGCGAAGGGAGCACCGACGCCTGCCCGATAGTACGACAGGCTTTCTTCCAGACCTCCCGTATCGAGCGTTTTGTCAGCGGCCATGCCGGTTCTCCCTGTTTACCACTATCCTTATTTACCTTAATTCCAAGCGCAGTCAATCCCGATGAACAAGCAATCTGTCCACCCGTCGGACGAGGCGGAGCGCGCTGCCGGCCAGGATCGCCGACACCCGCTTTCAAACCACCACCTTGCCGGGGTTCATCAGGCCGCCGGGATCGAGGGCGCGTTTGACGGCGCGCATCATCTCGATCTCCGGGCCGGGCTTGTAGTGGGTGATCTCCTCCACCTTGAGCCGCCCGACGCCGTGTTCGGCCGAAACGGAGCCGTCGAGCGCATGCACGATGTCGTGGACGGCGGCGTTCAACTCCTCCCAGCGCGCGAGATAGGCCTGCTTGTCGGCGCCGACGGGCTGCGAGACGTTGTAGTGGATGTTGCCGTCGCCGACATGGCCGAACGGACAGGGCCGGGCGCCCGGAATGGTGCGCTCGACCGCCCCGTCGGCCGCCTCGATGAAATCCGCGACGCGGCTCACCGGCACGGAGACATCGTGCTTGATCGAGCCGCCTTCCGGAATCTGCGCCTCGACCACGGCCTCGCGGATGCGCCAGAGCGCGTTCGCCTGCGCGCCGCTGTCGGCGATGGTCGCGTCCAGCACCAGCCCGTCCTCGAAGGCCTGTCCCAGCGCCTCCTCGACGATCTCGCGCAGCCCCGAGCCCTCGCGGCCGGCATCGGCGCGCAGCAGCGCATAGTGGGTATAGGCCCGGCCGAACGGGTCGCGGATGCCGGGCACGTGCCTGAGCGCCAGGTCGATGCCGAAGCGCCCGATATACTCGAAGGCCGAAACCTGGTCGCCGGTGGCGGCGCGCAGCCGCGAGAGCAGTTCGATCACCTGCGGGATGGACGGCAGCGCCGCGAACGCCGTGACTTCCTCGCGCGGCCGGGGGAAGAGCTTGACGCAGGCCGCGGTCACGATGCCGAGCGTGCCCTCGCCGCCGATGAAGAGCTGCTTCAGGTCGTAGCCGGTATTGTCCTTGCGCAGGCGCCTGAGCCCGTTCCACACGCGCCCGTCCGGCAGCACGGCTTCCAGCCCCAGCACCAGCTCGCGCATGTTGCCGTAGCGCAGCGTGTTGATGCCGCCCGCATTGGTCGAGATGTTGCCGCCGACGGTGCAGCTCCCCTCCGCGCCGAGGCTGAGCGGGAACAGGCGGTCGGCCTCCCCGGCGGCGGCCTGGACATGCTGCAGGATGCAGCCGGCCTCGACCGTCATGGTGTAGTTCAGCGCGTCGAGCTCGCGGATCCGGTTCATGCGGCCGAGGCTTACGAGGAGCTGGCTGCCGTCTTCCGCCGGCATGGCGCCGCCGCAAAGCCCGGTATTGCCGCCCTGCGGCACGATGGCCACGCCGGCCTCCCGGCAAAGCCCGACGACGGCCGCCACCTGCTCCGTCGTCGCCGGGCGGGCGACGAAGGGCGTGCTGCCGCGGTAGAGGCCGCGCGGCTCGACCAACAGCGGCGCCAGCTCGTCGGCGTCGGCAGACAGCCCCCGCGCGCCCAGAAGCTCCCTCAGCGGCCCCGCCAGCGCCTCGGCCCGTGCCATCTCCCGGTTCCCCTTCGCGCGAATCGAACGCGCTCACATAAGCACCGGCTGCGATGGCGGCAAGGGCGGACCTTTGACAGGGGCGTGTACTGTTGCTAGGGATCGGCCCTTCGGGCGGACGGGTTTCCATATGGCGAACAGCTATACGGCGGTTGTCGAACGTTGCGCGGAGACCGGGCTGTATGTCGGTTATGTTCCCGGCTTCCCCGGCGCGCACAGCCAAGGCGAAACGCTGGAAGAACTTAACGAAAATCTGACAGAAGTTGTTTCGATGTTGTTGGCGGATGGCGAACCTGAAATGGATGGCAATTATGTCGGCACTCAAACGGTAGTCGTAGCGTAGTACTGTGTATCGGACAAAGCAGGGAATAAGCGAACCGGCCTGGATTTCCGTTTGAGGGAATGGTTTGTGAGTCTTCCGGTTCTCAAGCCGAGGGAAGTAATCGCGATACTCGTTTCTCTCGGTTTCCGGGAGGTGCGCCAGAGGGGTTCTCACAAGCAATTTCGGCACGAAGACGGACGGATGACGACCGTGCCGGTACATGGCAGCCGCGATATTTCGCCGATATTGCTCCGACAGATCGCGCGAGCGGCAGGATTGACCGTCCAGGAGTTTCTCGGGCGGCGCAGATAGCCCTGAGAGGTGCTTACCCCGAGGCCTCCGCCAACTCCCAGGCGCGTTCGGCCATCAGGAGGCCGAGGCGCCCGACTTCCTCGGCATTGTCGGAGGCGGCGATGCCGGCGAGGCCGCGGGCGCGCACGCCGTCCAGGATCGAGGCGAAACGGAACATGGCATGGACCTTGTGGACCGGCGTCAGCCCCTCCGCGCGGCCGGCGGCGAGCCGGTAGGCCTCCACGAACTCGTCCTGCTCCGGGATGCCGAGCGCGCCCCGGTCGAGGTCGCGCACGCCCCAATATTCGCCCGAGGTGGTGTTGAACAGGATGCAGAGATAGGCGAGGTCCGACAGCGGGTGTCCGAGCGTCGCCAGCTCCCAGTCGAACACGGCGACGATGCGGGGCTCCGCCGGGTGGAACATGACGTTGCCGACACGGAAATCGCCGTGGGCCACGCGCGTCTCGTCACCCTCCGGCATGCGCGGCGGCAGCCAGTCCATGAGCTTGTACATGGCCGGAATCTCGCGCGTCGCATTCTCGCGGTAGTTGCGCGCCCAGCGGTTGAACTGGCGCTCGAAATAATTACCCGGCCGCCCGAAATCGCCGAGCCCGACCGCCTCGTGATCGACCTTGTGCAGCGCCGCCAGCACCTCCGCGAGCGCGCGGTACATCTGCCGGCGCTCCTCCGGCTCCACGCCCGGAATCGCGCTGTCGGTGAAGACGCGGCCCTCCATCCGCTCCATGACATAGAAGAACGAGCCGATGACGCTCTCGTCGCCGCAATAGAGATATTGCCGCGCCACCGGCACCGGCGTGTCGGCCAGCGCCCGCTGCACGCGGTATTCGCGGTCCACCGCATGGGCGGAGGGCAGCAGCCGGCCCGGCGGGCGCTTGCGCAGCACATATTCCGCATTGGGCCAGGCAAGCACGAAGGTCGGGTTGGACTGGCCGTAGCCGAACTGGCGCACGCGGAGCCGGCCTTCCGTGTCGGGAAGCCGGTCCTTCAGCCAGGCATCGAGGGCCGCCTCGTCGAAGCGGTGCGCCTCGCGCACATCGGCGAGCCGCGTGCCTTCCCCCGGATCGATCACCATGGCCGCCCGCTCCGTCCTCGCCGCGCCCCGCAGGCCACGATAGGCGGCGCCGCTTCCGCCCGCAACGCCGCCCCGGCGCGGTCGCGCAGGCCGCGCGGATGGGGCATGATGGCGGCCCGGGCAGGGAGGCAGAACCGATGAAGATTGCAGTGGCGCGCGACTATTACGAACGGGTGCACGAGGCGGCGGAGGCCATCTGCCCCGATATCGAATGGGCGCTCTCCGACGAGACCGGCGCATGGACGGTTCCGCCCGAAGGCTCGGATGCCATCGTCTATGCGGGCACCGCCTATACGGACAGTTTCGTGGACGACATGCTCTCGATCACGCCGCCGAAATGGGCGCACACGGAAGACGCCGGCATAGACGGGCGCTTCTATGACGGCATGCGCGCCAACGGCGTGCCCGTGACCCACAGCCCCGGCGCCAACGCGCCGGAAGTGGCCGAGCTCGCCTTCGCCGGCCTCATGTGGGGCGCCAAGCGCCTGCGCGAGCTTCGCGACCAGCAGCACGCCCGCAAATGGGGCAAGCTCATGCTGCCGGGCCTGAGCGCCACGACCGTGCTGATTGTCGGCCTCGGCGCCATCGGCAGCCGGGTTGCGCATTACGCCAAGGCGTTCGGCATGACGGTCCAAGGCATCAGGCGCTCGCCCGAGCCGGTGCCGGGCGTGGACCGGCAGGGGACGCTCGCCGACCTCGCGGCGTTCCTGCCCGAAGCGGACTTCGTCGTGCTCGCGCTCCCGATTTCCGACGACACGGCCGGCATGATCGATCGCGCGGCGTTCGCGGCTATGAAGGAGACGGCCGTGCTGGTCAATGTCGGCCGCGGCACGCTGGTGGATGTCGATGCGCTCCGGGAGGCGCTCGAATCCGGCGGCATCGCGAGCGCGTTCCTGGACGTGCTGCCGGTCGAGCCCTGGCCCGCCGACAGCGACCTCTGGGACGTGCCCAACCTGTTCATCACGCCGCATAACGGCTCGCTCAGCCCCCTCTACGCCGTCCGCGTCGCGGAAATCTGGCTGGAGAACCTGAAGCGGTTCATGGCGGGAGAACCCCTGCTGCACCGGGCGTTCTGAAAGCCGCGGCGGGAGTGGCGGGCATGACCGCGCGCGACCCCCTCGCTGCAACCGACATCCTGATCCGGGGCGCCTGGGAGCGGGCGATCCCGCTCCGGCTCGTGCCCTATTCCCGTCTTGCCCGCTGGGACCGGCCGATCGGCGCCTGGCTGCTGCTGCTGCCCTGCTGGTGGGGCACGGCGCTGGCGGCGGCGGTCGTGCCTGCCGTCTCCGCTCTCGAAACCGCATGGCTGATCGCGCTGTTCGCGGCGGGCGCGGTCGCGATGCGGGGCGCGGGCTGCACCTATAACGACATCGTGGACCGGGATTTCGACGCCCGCGTCTCGCGCACCGCCATCCGCCCCCTGCCCGCGGGGCATGTGAGCGTCTTCCGCGCCTGGCTGTTCATCGTGCTGCAATGCGCCGTCGGGCTCGCCGTGCTGCTGGCGCTGGAGCCGGGCGCGGTCCTGGTGGGGCTCGGTTCGATCCCGCTGGTGCTCGCCTATCCCTTCATGAAGCGCGTGAGCTACTGGCCGCAGGCCTGGCTCGGCCTCACCTTCAACTGGGGCGCGCTGGTCGGCTGCGCGGCCGTCGCGGGCGAGGTCGCGGCGCCCGCCTATGCGCTCTATGCGGCGGGCATCGCGTGGACGCTCGGCTACGACACGATCTACGCGCACCAGGACAAGGAAGACGATGCGCTGGTGGGCGTGAAATCCACGGCGCTGCTGTTCGGCGGGCGGTCGCGGCTCTGGGTCGCCGGGTTCTATGCCCTGGCGGTCGCCATGCTGGCGCTGGCCGGCTGGCTGGCGGCTCTCGCCTGGCCCTTCTACGCCGGCCTTGCCGTCGTGGCGGCGCAATTCGCCTGGCAGGTCCGCCGCCTCGACACCGACGACCCGGACCGCTGCCTCGCGCTCTTCAAGTCGAACCGGCTGGCCGGCCTGCTCGTGCTCGGCGCCATCGCGCTCGGCATGTCAGCTTAGCCCGAGCGCCGCCGCCAGCGCGTCGCCGATGCGCCGCGCCCAGAGGGCCGCGCCGGCCTCGTCGCGGATCAGGTCGTTGCGGATTTCCAGGCCGATATGGGCAATGCCGCGCGGCTCGGCGTGGCGCCGGGTGGTGTAGCCGCGCCGGGAGCGGCCCGAATAGGGAAGGTTGTCGCCGACGAGGACGCCCGGTTCCGCCAGCGCCGCCATGAACGGCCGGGCGAGCGCCTCGCTCTCGTTCCAGAAGGTGCCCACATGCCAGGGCCGCAGGTCGCCGCCGGCCAGCTGCGGCGTGAAGCTGTGGACCGAGACGAAGGCCCGGGGCGCAAGGCAGCCGTCCAGCATCTCCTCTATCGCGGCATGGTAGGGCTCGAACAGCGCGTCCCGCCGCCAGGCGCGCGCCGCGGCATCGAGGCCCCGGTTGCCGGGCACGGGAACGCCGTCGCTCTCTTCCAGGATCGAGGTCGGGTCTTCGGGGTCGCGGTTGCAGTCGATGGCGAGGCGCGAATAGCCGGACCGGACCAGCGGGGCATCGAACCGCGCCGCCAGCAGCCCGGCGACGGCCGCCGCGCCCGGGTCCCAGCCGATATGGTCCAGAAGCGCCGCCTCCGATATGCCGAGGGTTCCGAGGCGGGCCGGCAGGGCATGGCTCGCATGGTCGCAGACGAAGGTGACGGGCGAGTCCGCCCGCCCGGCCCGCATGGCGAAGGGCGGCGGGTCTCCGGGGGCGAGCGTCACGGGCGCCATCCGTCTTCCCCGCAGCCCGCGGACGGGGCAGGATGGGCCCCGCCATGCCCCGCGCGACCGAAACGCCCGACGCCGACCTGCCGATCGTCGATGCGCACCACCATCTCTGGGACCTGGATGCGCTCCGCTATCCCTGGCTCCACGACCCGGAGCCGCACGGGTTCTTCCTCGGCGACCATGGACCTCTCAAGCGGGACTACCTGCCGGCGGACTATCGCCGCGACGCCGCCGGACACAATGTCGTTGCGACCGTGCATGTCGAGGCGGAATGCGACCGGAGCCTCCAGGTCGAGGAGACGGTCTGGGTGGACCGCATGGCCGAGGAGCACGGCATGCCGGCCGCCATCGTCGGCCACGCCTGGTTCCACCGGGAGGACTGCGCGGAAGTGCTGGAGCGCCACATCGCGGCCTCCCGGCGCTTCCGGGGCGTGCGCTCCAAGCCGGTGACGGCGGCCCGCCCCGGCCTTTCCGTGCGCGGCCGGCCGGGCACGATGCAGGACGAAAGCTGGCTGCGGGGCTTCGCCCTGCTGGAGCGCTACGGCCTTTCCTGGGACCTTCGCGTGCCGGCCTGGCATCTCGAGGAGGCGGCGGAGGCGGCCCGCGCCTTCCCGGCCATCCCCGTCGTGCTGAACCATACGGGCTTTCCCTGGGACCGCTCGCCGGAAGGGCTCGGCCTCTGGCGGCGCGGCATGGCGGCGCTGGCCGGATGCCCCAATGTCGCGGTCAAGCTCTCCTGCCTCTGCCTGCCGGACGGCCCCTGGCGCGAGGAGGAGAACGGCCCGCTCGTGCGCGAAACCGTCGGCCTGTTCGGCGCGGACCGCTGCATGTTCGCGAGCAACTTCCCGGTCGACGGGCTGAGGATCGGGTTCGACGAGATGATGAGCGCCTACAAGCGCATGGTCCGGGACCTGCCCGCAACGGACCGGCGCGCCCTCTTCCACGATACCGCCGCCCGGTTCTACCGGCTGGACGGCTGAGGCCGGCGCCTCGGTTCGGTGCATTTCCATCGGCGGGACCGTATCCGGAGCCCGCCCGCAAGGCCCCCCGGAGCCCCGACCGACGCCCCGGGGGCTGCGATACAGCGGCGAATGTTACATCAGGTGGATTCCGGGCCGCCAGAGCGGAAAAGGAGCGCATGGGCGGCGCTGCGCGGTTGCGCCGCCCATGCAGCGGCAGGGAAGGACGGAGGAGGCCCTTCCCGCCGTCCGGTTCAGCCGTCGTAGTCCACCCGGTCCGCCATGCGGACGGCTTCCCCGCGCAGTTCCGCCACGCGGGCGAGCGACAGCGTGTCGGCCTTGAAGGCGGCGAGCGTCTCGGGGCCCCCGACGCCGGCGCTCACCGGATATTCGCCGTTCACGCGGGCATAGATGCCCTGGCCCTCCGTGCTGGACAGGAACTCGAGCAGGGCGATGGCGTTGGCGCGGTTGGGCGCGCCCTTCACCAGCGAGGCGCCCGAAACGTTGACATGCGCGCCCCGCCCGTCCTGGTTCGGGAAGACCACGCGCACGGAATCGGCCCAGGGCTTCTGCTTCGGGTCGTCGAGCATCTTCTGGAAATAGTAGTGGTTGCCGATGGAGATATCGCACTGGCCGGCATGGATCGCCTTCACCTGGGCGCGGTCGTTACCCTGCGGCCGGCGCGCCAGATTGGCTTTCAGGCCGGCCAGCCACGCCTCGGCCTTCTCCTTGCCGTGATGGGCGATCATCGAGGCGGTCAGCGCGACCATGTACACATGCTTGCCGCTGCGGGTGCAGATGCGCCCCTTCCATTCCGGGTCCGTGAGCTGCTCGTAGGTCTCGATGCCGCCTTCCGGCACGCGGTCCTTCGACACGAAGAAGAGGCGCGCGCGGGTCGTCAGCCCGTACCAGTTGCCGTCCGGGTCCCGGAGCGAGGCGGGAATGTTGGCGGCGAGCGCGTCGGTCCTGACCGGCTCGACGACGCCGGCCTTCGCCGCATCGTGCAGCCTGCCGATATCCACGGTGAAGACCAGGTCCGCCGGGCTGGCCGCGCCTTCGCTCTTCAGCCGTTCGATCAGGCCCTTCTTCGCGAAGACGACATTGACCTCGATGCCGGTCCTGTCGGTGAACGCCTTGAAGAGCGGCTCGACCAGGAAGGGCTGGCGGTAGGAATAGACATTGACCTCCGCCGCTTCCGCCGCCGCGGCCGTGAGGGCGGCGAGGCCGGCGGCGACAGCGATTGCGAGGGTTGGTTTGCGCATCCGTTTCACTCTCGACTGTTGTGCGACTGATATTCATTCGCAAGCATGAGAATAGCAGAGCCGGGAGCAATATGCGAATGCTTCTCATTATCGGGACAAATTGACGCGGAGCCGGGAACCGGCGCCCCGGAACCCGAGGGGCGGGGTCCCGCGCGGGGACCCCGCAAGGTTACGCCGCCGCGGCGGCCTCGGGCGTCAGGTGGCTCACCCTGGGCAGCACCTCGTTCATCAGGAGCCCCATCGAGGTGCGCCAGGCCTCCGGCTTGTCGGCATAGTCGAAACAGAACAGCAGCAGCTGCCCGAAGCCGCCGACATCGTCATAGACGGCCTCCAGCTTCTCCGCGACCGTGGCCGGCGAGCCGACCAGCCAGTTGTGCTTCGCGCAATATTCCGGCGTCACGTCGCTGTCCGGCACATCCTGGTCGTGCTTCAGGAACTCCAGGAAGCCGAAATTGCCGAGCAGCGGCAGGAAATAGTCCCCCATCATCCGGCCCATCATGTCGCCGACCGAGAGCCGCCAGGCCTCCTCGTCCGTCTCCGCGACGAACACCTCGCGCACCATGCGCCACTCATTGCGGCTGGGGGTGCGCCCGGCCCTGGCCGCGCCCTCCTCCACCGCGTCCCAGTGGCTGCCGACATAGGCCGGGTTCAGGTTCAGGCTCATCGGCAGGAAGCCGCGTTCGCCGGCGAGCTTGAGCGTGTCGGAGTTCTTGGAGAGGCCGGCCACGCCGATCGGCGGGTGCGGCTTCTGCAGCGGGAACAGGTGCGGGCGCAGGAAGCCGAACATCTCCGCGCCCTTGGTCACGTGCCAGAACTTGCCCTTGTAGTCGAACTCGGCCTCGTCCGACCAGAGCCGCAGGATGATGTCGAGCGCCTCGCGCGTCATGTCGCGGTTCTCGCCGGACATGCCGTCCACGTTGAACATCTGCCAGTCGCTCGGCAGGCCGCTCGCCGCGACGCCGAAATTGAGCCGCCCCCGGCTCAGCCGGTCCATCATCGCGATCCGGTTGGCGAGCTCGGCCGGGTGGTGGTATGGCAGCAGGAAGCCGCCGGGGCCGAGCCGGATGGTCTCCGTCTGCCGGAGCCCCTCGACGACCAGGAAGTCGGGCGCGGGATGCGGCTCCCAGGGCGCGGTGTGGTGCTCGCCGATCCAGCCTTCGGTAAAGCCGAGCTCGTCGGCCCAGCGGATATGCTGGAGGTCCCATTCGTGGCCCTCGCGCAGGTCGCGCTCGGGCGGGTGCGAAGGCATGCTGAAAAAGCCGATCTCCATCGGGGCCGTATCCTCTCCTCATGGCTTTGCCGGCGCCGCGCCGGGCGGCCGAATCTTCCGGGGCCGGGCGCCCGGTGTCAATCGGCCTCGGGCGCGCGCACGAGCCAGCGGTTGGCGGAGAAGGACACGAGCCCGCAGACGGCGACCGTCAGCGCCAGCGGCAGCGCGGTGCCGTCGTGGAACTGGCCGACCGCAAGGCCGGACAGCGTGCCGAGCGCGAAATGGCCGGCGCCGATGAGCGCGATGACCGTGCCGGCGATTTCCGGCTTGTCGGCCGTCGCGATGACGATGGTGTTGGCGGCAATCAGGTTGAGCGCGAACATGAAGCAGAGCAGCGCCGCGACAATGGCCGGAAGGCTCCCCGGCAGCAGCAGCGCGACGATGAGGAGCGCCAGGCCCGCCGCCAGCAGCAGGCGCGTGCCGGCCGCCATCATGCCGGCGGGCCCGAAGCGGGCGACCAGCCGGCGGTTGGTCCAGGCCCCGCCCATGATCGCCAGGACATGGACGGCGAACAGCAGCCCGTAGGTCCGGGGCGAGACGCCGAACACCTCCATGAACACGAAGGGCGTGCCGGAGATATAGGCGAACATGCCCGCGAAGGCCCCGCCGCTTGCCAGCATGCAGCCGAGCGTGCGCCGCTCCGAGACGAGGCGGGCATAGTTGACGAAGATCGAGCCGAGGCCGGCGCGGATGCGCGCCTCCGCCGGGCGCGTTTCGGGCAAAAGGAAGACGACCGCCAGCAGCGCGAGCGCGCCCCACCCCGCCAGGATCGCGAAGATCGCGCGCCAGTCCGCGACCAGCAGCACCTGCGCGCCGAGCGAGGGCGCGAGCAGGGGCGCGGCGGCCATGATGAGCATGAGCGTGGAGAGCATGCGCGCCGCGTCTGCGCCCGAGTGCCGGTCGCGCACGCAGGCGCGCGCGATCACCGTCGCCGCCCCGCCGCCGAGCGCCTGGAAGAAACGCGCCGCCGTCAACGCCCCGATATCCGGCGCAAAGGCCGCGCCGACGCTCGCCGCCAGATAGACCGAGACGCCGAACAGCAGCATCGGGCGGCGCCCGTAACGGTCCGAGAGCGGGCCGTAGAGGAGCTGCCCGATGCCGAAGCCGATGAAGAAGGCGGAGAGCGTGAGCTGCACGGCGCCGGGGGACGCGCCGTATTCCCGGCCGATGGCCGGCAGGCTCGGCAGATACATGTCGATGGAGAGCGGCCCGAACGCCGCCAGCACGGCGAGCACGGGCAGGAAGAAGGCGGCCAAGGCGATCCGGGAGGGCTGCGGGAGACGGGGAATTTAGGCGCGCGCCGCGCCGCGGCAAGGCGGGCCGCGACTGCTTTGCCGCCGTTCCGGCGCCGGCGCATGCACGCATCCCGTCCCGGTTTGCGTCCGGTATGCCTTTGTCGACCGGCGCCAATGCCAGGGCGGCCGGGAGACCGGCGGAAGTGTCGGGATATGTCATGTTTTGTCATGTTCTCCATGCGCGGAGCGCATATTCGCCGGCCCGTTCCGGCATAGCGCCGGTCGTTCGCAAGGCATCGCAGCCTCCTTGTCGGTTCATGGTCCCGGACGCCCGGTTGCCGGAGGAGCCTCCCCCTTCCGCGCATAATGCGCGCGCGCTTCGCGGCGGCGCGTGTGCGCCCGCGCGCGCTAGGCGGCGGGGGCAGGGATCGGTTTCGGTCATTCGTGCCTCCTTGGGGGCAAAGGGCGGGACGGGGTGTCCCTGTTTCGCGCGTATCGTGCGCCGGTGCGTGCGCGGGCGGGCGGGCGT
>JAJDYL010000011.1 GCA_022825195.1 Alphaproteobacteria bacterium | reverse complement strand
CTGCGCCGCATCGAAATCCTCCCTCAATGGGATCCCTGCCCTCATACCGATACTCCAATCGCTGGATCGGCATTGAGTCAGAAGTCGATCTCCTTGGGAATCCCCTCAATGAGTCTCAAACCTCAACCGCTGGTATTACAGATACGGGAAGCCGAGCCGCCGGCACCGAAAGCCGAACCGCTGCCGCCGGTCGAAATTCCAACGCTCACGCCCGAGCCCCAACCGTTTCGGACGGAGACGTCCTTCGTCGATGGCGTGCTCAGAGTCGATGTGCCGACGCCTGACGGCCAAAACCGCACACTCGATACTGTCCAGGACCTTGAATGGACGTCGGGGTTATTCCTCCCCCGTCCCGTCCAGCCCAATCGTTCCAACCGAGAATGGATGCTGGCGGACAACCACTATGACGGCCGGGTGTTCCTCTATGCCCTCGTCGATTGGAATGACGCCGATCCGACCGACTATCTCTCGGCGGGATGGTGGCTGCTCTACCCGCCGGATGTCCCCATTTGGAAGTTCGAGGCCGCAGCCCGCGGGGTGTTTCTCGATGGCCCGGAACTCGATCCGGCCAACCCGCCTGACCTCCCTCTCGCGGGGACGGCCACCTATGTCGGGGGGATGGGCGGTCTTTACTCCTACAATTACGGACGGGCGTGGGGTGCGCTGGCCGAGTCCACCGACGTCACGGAATTTTCGGGGCCAGTTTCGTTGATCGCCGACTTCGACCGGAAACGCCTCACCGGGTGTCTCGGGTGTCTGGGGCCGATTGAAACCGCACCCGGTCGCCATCTCGCTCCGGTGGTGCCGTGGGGGGTGGACGATCCAACGGCGTTGCCGGCCGACTACGATGTGCGCTTTGAAGCCTCGTTTGACGCAAGTGGAGCCTTCGAGGACACCGCCATTGCCGTGGCGCATCCCGACCGCAACATCGTGAGCAGCGCCGGAACGTGGCAGGGACAATTCTCGAATGTGCCCGACGGGGATGGCAGCCCTCGCCGTGTGGTCGGCTCGACCGATGTGCTGTTTGCTGAAGAAGACGGCTCGCATGGGCGCTTTACCGGCATCTTCGATGCGCTGACACCCGCTACGATCACGCCGCCCGAGCGCTAGGTGGGCGGGGTTCTGACTGAAATCGCAGTCCGCTACACTACCAGGCTCCGCCGGTTTCTCTACCACGAGAATGCAGCCACCGGATCATGAGGTCCTACCCGGCCGGTGTTACTCGGCGAGCCGTTCGGACGCCGATTGGGGCAATCAAGTCATTGATGTCTCTGAATACTGAAGTGTCACGACCTTGCGCTTGACGACACGCGCCCGGCGTGCGCCCGATTGGGGCTCGGGGCCAGTCGGCGCGAGGCGGCGGTGTCGTCCGTATCTGCGGGGCGGGCTCCGGGCCGCCTGCCGGTTCGTCTATAGGCGGCGGATCGAGCGGCGGCGATGCGGCAGCGGCGGATGGGGCCGTAGGGGGTTCGGGATCGGAACTGTCCGCATCCGGCGGGGACAGGGCTTCCTGTCGCGGGACGAGCCCGGCCCTGAGCTGGCCGAGGGCGGTTTCGGGCGGTTTGTCGGTCAGGGCATTCCCCCTGCGGTGGCGTGGACACGAAAATACAGGCGATGACAGGAAAGGGCGAAGCTCATGACGAGGGACAAGGAAGACCGGCGGCACCAGCATGCCATCACGGTGACCGACAGCGAGTGGCGTCGGCTGAAGGCGCGAGCGGAGGGGGCGGGCATGCCGGTCTCGCGCTTCATAGTCCACCGGCTGGCTGAGGAGGACACGGGCCCATCGCCGGACCGGGGGCCGGGCGGGCTGCCGGCGGCGGTATGGCGGCGGGTGGCGCGCGAGGTGCTGCTGCTCGGCAGGCTGGAGGAGGAGAGGCTGGCGGCCGCGCGCGTCTCTCAGGAACGCGACACGCTCGCCGCCGAGGTGGACACCTGGCTCGCCCGGCAGGAGGAGCTGGCATGAGCGCGGGATCCCGGGGGAGGCCGTCATGAAGCAGGCGAAGTCGCGCTGCCTCTATCCGAAACCGGCGCCGTGGTCGCGCATCCAGGCGCGGGCGAAGGGCGCCGGCATGAAGGTCTCGCCGTTCCTGGTCGCCTGCGCGCTGAAGCGCGACGCCGGGGGACGCGCGGGAGAGCCTCTCGTGCTGACGGCGGAGGAACACCGGTAACCGTTGGGCCTTACGGCAAGCGTCATGACTGGCGCCACCGGACCAGCCGGGCGATCGCCGGCATGGCCCACACCGTCGCGGTCGGGGAGTTGCGGGTGAAGGCGATGACGGCTTCGGCCCGGGGCCCGGTCGAGGAGCCGGGCTTCGGGGTCCGGCAGGGGCCTGCCCCGGCCCCCCAGCCGGGGGCCGGGCTCAACCGGGTCGTCCTGGACACGGGCTGGGGCGTGTTTCGCGCCATGCTCGAATACAAGGCCGGGGCCGTGGTGGCGGTGGACCCGCGCAACACCAGCCGGACCTGCGCCGCCTGCGGCCATGTCGATGCCGGGTCGCGGCGCTCGCAGGCCGTCTTCCACTGCGTGGCCTGCGGTCGTGCCGATCATGCGGACGCGAATGCAGCCCGCAACATACGGCGCCGGGGACTGGCGCTTCTGCACGGGGAGGGAGCGTGGCCGCCAGGCCCTCCGGCGATCCGTGAAAACGCACGGAAAGAAGCGGCGTGAACGCGCCGTCAACCTTTCTGTGTAAGCCCCGAATACGTCGCCCTGTTCTCCCCGGCGCCGTCGATCAGGCGCTCGCGCTTCTCCGTGCAGTCCCGGAGCCTCGCGGCGAGCGGCCTGAACGCTTCCTCCGCGGCGGCGATGCCGCGGCCCTCCGCCATGATGGAGGCAAGGCCCCCGCGCAGGGCGGCGTCCATGTGCAGCAGCTCCGGCAGCGCCTCCATGCGGCCGAACACGTCCGTGCGGCCATCTTCGTGGAACCAGTGCCTCCCGGCCTCCTTGGCCCGACTTGCCAGTCCCCTCCACTCGTCCAGGATCGGGAGGACGGCCTTGTCCGCATCGAGAACGCCCTGCAACTCCCCGCTTGCCCGTGCGATCCCGTCGCGGACCGCCGGGAGGGCGTCGAGATGCGGCCGCCAGCGTTCCTGCTCTTCGGCGGTCCCGACCGCCCCGGCCAGCAGCCGCTGCGCCGCCTCGCGCCAGAGCACGTAGTCGCGCCCGCGGTTGCCGGTCCCGTCGGTCAGACCGGCCCGTGCGGCGATTTGGGCGTTCAGTCCTTCATGCAGCCGGTCGAGGGCCGCGCGCGTGTCTCCCGCCGCTTCATGCGCCTCTGCAACCCGTTCCGCCTCGGCGGTGACGCCGGCCGCCATGCCGGGAGTCCGGCCGAGCTCGGCAAGCCGCTCGACCGCCTCTGAGCATCCCGCCACATAGAACGGGATCGTATCCTGCCGCCGCGCTTCTTCCTCCAGCGCGCGCCAGGCCGAGAGTTCCGGCCATAACGCCTCGCGCTCCGGGATGGGCATGGGAACGGGCGGGGCGATTCCCTCGCCCACCGCCTCCAGCGCCGTCATCGGAAGGCCCGCATGCGCCTCCAGCGCCTCGACAAGGTCCTCGCGGTTGTCGGTCAGCACCACCGCATTGTCGCGCGCCCGGCTGATCCTGACATAGAGCGCCGCCCGGTTCAGGTGCGCGCCGCAGCCCGAGTCCAGCACGACGATCGCATTGTCGCGGGTCGTGCCCTGCGCCGCATGCAGGGTCGTGCTCCAGGCATGGTCGATATGGCGCAACTGCGGATCATCCCTGCGCATGGACAGGGTGCGGCCGTCATCCGCCGTCAGTGTCACGAACCGGTAGCCGATGGACAGGATCTCCGCCTCGCCGCCATTGACGAGGCCCCGCTTCCTGTCATTGCGCGTCCAACGGATGCGGTCGCCTGCCTGGAGGCGGATCGGGCGGGCCTGGTAAGCCTCGTAGCGGTAGCGTATCGGCCCTGAGGGATCGAGCCGGCGCGGCCGCCCGTCGCGATGGTGCAGCGATAGCTGGCCCCGATCCGTCCCCGTCACCGTCAAGGCATCGTCCGCCTTCACCCGGTAAGGGGGGACGTCATTGTGGAACACCAGCACGTCGCCGGGGCGGTAGTCAGCGACATCCGCCTTCTGCGCCCGCGTGAGCCCGAGGCCGACCAGCCGCTCGACCTCCAGAACCCGCCCGTGCAGCACGCCCTCGTCGCGAAGGCCCTCGCGCACCGCCTCGTTGATGTCCTCCCTGAGCGCATGCGTCGGCGCCAGGATGGCGGTTCGCGCGCGCGCCTCCGGGTGAAGCGAGAGCCAGAGCCGGGCCGCCGTCTCGCCGAGTTCGTCCGACTCCGCCTCGTGGACATTGTCGCTGAGGCGGTCCATGGCCTCGGCGGGCTCGCCCTCCCGGATGGTCTCGACCGCCTCGCACAGGTCCGGGTCGCGCTGGCGTAGCACCTCCTCCATGCGCGCTGTCGCCATGCCCGCCTGCTGGAGCTGCCGGAAGGGCTGCCTGGCCTCCACCGAGCGCAGCTGCCAGCTGTCGCCGATGAGCGCGAGGCGCGCGACGCCGATCCGCTCCGCGATCCGCATCAGCTGGCGCATCTGCGCCGCGCTCATCATGGACGCCTCGTCCACCGCCAGCACCGCGCCGCCGAACGCCAGCCGCGCCTCCGCCAGTCGCTCCGGGCCCGCGATCCGGTCACCGATGTCCCGGTGGCGCGCGAGGAGCCATTGCAGCGTCCGCGCCGGAATGCCCGCCTCCCGCTCCAGCGCCCGCACCGCCGCCATCGACGGTGCGAGGCCCACCACTTTGCGGGTCCCGGCAAGCCGCGCCGTTTCGCGCAGCATGACCGTCTTGCCCGTGCCCGCATGGCACTGCACGCCCACGATGCGGTCGCGCGACAGCAGGATCGTGCGGACCGCCTCGCGCTGGCCCTTCGTCAGCGGGCTGCCGGAGAGTTCCCTCTCCACCTCCGCTTCGTCCGCCGCCGGCCGCCCGGCGCCGGCGCCCTCTCTCATCCACGCAATGTTGCCCCGCTCGGCCCGGAGTGCCCGGTCGGTGACGAACGCCCGGTCCGCGCCATGCAGCGTGGCTGCAACCAGATGCCCGTCGCGGCACAGACCCTCGACCGCCGCCTCGACCTCCCCGACCGAATACCGCCCGGGCGCCTGGCCGAGCGCCTGCGCTGTGATCTCGCCCGCCGCGAACACCGAAGACCGCTCCTCCAGCTTCGCTACCGCCCGCCAGACCGCTTCCTCCACCGACAGGGCGGGACGCGCCTCCGCCTGCCGCCGCTCGCGCCTGGCCCGCACCGCCGCCTTCTGGGACGGCAGGCCGACCTCGCGGGCGCAGCGCCGCCAAATCCGGCGCAGCTCCTGCATGGCCGGCTCCGCCTTGCGACGCTGCGTATACAGCGCCGCCTGCTGCGCTCTGGCTGCGCTGTAGGGCCCGCCGCGTCTCCTGATGTCCTCAAGGATGTCGCGGCGCCGGGTCGAGAACGCGTCGCGCACCTCCCTGTCGTAGCTCTCGAGCTCGAAACCCGGCACCGGCTCGATCATGGTCGCTACGATCCCGTAGCCGAGCGCTTCCAACCGCCGCGCCAGCTCGTTGCGGTAATGCGCCCCGATCAGCTTCTTGTTCCGGCGGATCGCCGTCGCTTCGATGCTCTGCCACTCGCCCACGCCGTTCCGGGTCATGTTCGCCACCACGCAATGCGTGTGCAGCTGCGGGTCGAGATTGCGGCTCGCCAGGTGTCGGAAGGTCGCCGCCGCCATGCCGTGCGCCTTCACCCGGGGCCGGCGCCGCGTTGCGGGATCCCAGTCCCGCGTCTGCAACAGTTCCGACTCCACCCGGTCCAGCGCCGCCCGCACCGCCTCGTCATGCGCGCGGATCACCCGACGGTCGCCGTGCAGCAGCGCTGCCAGCGAAACCGACTTTGGCGCCGACAGCGTGATGTCCACTCCCGGACAGTGCTGGTGCTCGCCGTCGCGCACCCGGCCCAGACGGATATCCGTGCCGGGCACGTAACCCAGCAGGATCGCGTTGAAGCGCTTCGGCGAGACATGACGTGCGAGCCCCAGCGCCCGCGCCGCCTGCCCGTGCCAGAAGCTCGCCCTGCGGTGCTCCGGGTCCCCCTTCGCGTAGTAGCCGTCCTGCTCGAAATAGTGGACCGTCGAGCTCGCCGACCCGATATCCGTTACCGTCGCCACCATGCGCGCATTCTAGACGGGTGGGTTAGGTGCATACAGCGACCCCGGCAACCGGAGCCGGTCAGGATCTGCTGTAGCGCACACTCCTCATGGACAGCGGCTTCCTGCAGAAAGCGGAGGCATTTTCCCGGAGAGGCGATAATCCTCATATCGAGGTCGATGGTCCGGGAGGCCGAATGCCCAGGAGCCTGACTCGAAACTCGTTGAATGTTGACAAGGCCTTGCGAGTCGCCGGGATGTAATACCAAGGGTCACTGTTTAGAACCCATTGGCCCATTTTCGTGTACCGATAGAGGCGATCCGTTCTGGCTGTGAAACGAGATTGTTCCAGGCATTGCAGCAGTGATCGAGGATATCGTCGTAGTTCTGGAAGA
>JAJDYL010000165.1 GCA_022825195.1 Alphaproteobacteria bacterium | reverse complement strand
AATGGGACCTGAAGGACATCTATATCGGCATGATGCAGTTCATGGTGATCCAGTTGGCCGGTCTTGCCTTGATCATGACTTTCCCCCAGATCGTGTTGTGGCTGCCGGAATATGTGTACGGGAAGTAGTCGCAGAGACGCGGCCATGCCGCTCTGCTCCGAAATGCGGTCTGTGTCTCTGAGGTCGTAGGGTCAGGAATGGCCGGGCCTTGCTGGCCCCATTGTCATTTGCAGCCCGAGGGAATCCCGAACCTCCGCTTGCTGTATTCATCAGCCGGAGCATTCGGGAAGCCGCATGCCAGCTCTTCCAGACGGCTACGACTACACCTGGCGGGGTACGAAGGGCTATGTCGGTGAATCCCGCAGGTGGCCGGCAGTTCCGGTCTTCGCGCCTCGTCCATGCGTATGCGCTGATATGCACGGCTGGGCGCGCTTCCGCGGGTGCGGTCGGGAAACGACCGTCAACGCCTGTGCTCCGTGCCGGCTTCATCGGATTCAACAGCGACACGCGCCGCTGCCGCCGCCGCTGCCGCCTCATTCCCGGCACCGCTCAATGATGGAGCGGTACCCGGATCGGCAATACGCACCGTGACTTCGCGATGGGCAAATTTGATGCCCTCAAGCTCGAACAATTCGCGGATGCGCGCGAAAACCCTGTTTCGTAAGATCCACTGGTCTCCCGGCCGGGTCATGAACTTGACCCGGATAATCATGGCGGAATCTTCCATCTGGATAACGCCCTGGGACTTCAGCGGTTGCAGAAACTTCGGACCGAGTTCCAGATCCTGCATGAGCTCCTGGCCCAGCTTCTTGATCGACTTGCGCACCTTCTCCACATCGGTGTCGTAGGTCACACGCAACGGCAGCTTCATCAGCACCCAGTCGCGCGAGTAGTTGGTCAGATGCCTGATTTCGCCGAAGGGAATGGTATTCAGCGGGCCGTTCTGGTGGCGTAGCTGCATCGAACGGATTGATATCTTCTCTACCGTGCCCTTGACCGAGCCGATGTCGATATACTCGCCTTGGCGAAAGGCATCGTCGATGAGGAAAAACACGCCCGAGAGAATATCCCTGACGAGAGCCTGGGCACCGAAGCCGACCGCCAGGCCAATGACACCGGCGCCGGCCAGCAGGGGGGTCACGTTGACGCCGACCTGTCCGAGTATGGCAAGCAACGCCAGCCCCGCTATGATCGCCTGGCCGGTGCGGCGGAGAAGCGGCATGACTGTGCCGAGGCGGGTGCCGCCCCGGCCGCCCTCGCCCTCCATCGGTTCCTCGGCCTCGTCTCCGATTCCCAAAGTCGCGCGCTCTATCGCGACCTGGCGGTCGGCCATGATTTCAAGCAGTTCCCAAAGACCGTAAGCGATCAGCCCGATTACGAGCACTTCGATCATGGCACCGGCGAACTGCGCCCCGACTCCCTGTGAGGCCAGATCGCGCAGATCGAGCCCCCACAGGCGGGTGAGGAAAAGCAGCGCCGCAACGACCACGACAATCCGCGCGCAGCGCACGAGGCCGCTCTGCGTCTCCTTGTGGGCGGCGCGCAGCGACGGTTCTTGTTCCGTATCTTCGGGCCAGACCGCCTCTACGAGCCGGCCAATGGCCAACTCGATCAGCGGCAGCGCCAGAAGGATTGCCGTCGAAACGTTCAGCGCCGTTACCGAAAGCTCATCGAGGTTGCCGGTGGCCGCAAACAGCTCCACGATCAACCACTGAAGCAGGATCAGCGCAATCGCGATCATCGGCCAGGCCGAAGCGAATCGCCGCCAGGCAAGACCGCTGTCTCCACGGCCGAGAACCATCCGGACGATACCCGTCCGGGCCCGCCACAGCGTCAGCGCGATGAGGCCGTGGTAGATTGCGGAAAGCCAGAAACCGAGAGACCCGTCTCCGGGCACGCTGCCGAACTCGTTCACCAGTTGCAGCAGCCCGGCAGAAAAAGCGGACCACCCGAAGATCAATCCGATGCTCCAGGTCAGAAGCCACGCAGTCTCGTCATCGATCGCGGTCAACCGCAGATGGGCGCGCGCCGGCGACAGGACGAACCGCGCCGCCATTATTGCAAACCAGGCCCAGCCCAGCGTTCCGATCACGAACCCGGCCACCGTGCTATCCGCGGGCGCGGAACGGTTGACGATCCCGTCGACAGCCTGGGCTGCCACCAGGAATGCGATAAGCCGCAGGGCCTGAACCAGAAAGCGCGCGGCGATGATGCCGACCTGCGAGCGAAGGCCGGCCGGGCGCAGGCCATACAGCCGGTTTTCCCATCTGCGCATCAGGCGACGGATACCCAGGGCGGTCGCTGCACCGGCCAGAAGGCAGAGCAGGACCGTGCCGGAGAGGCGCCAAAGACCGGCATCGCCCCGGCGGGCCTGGAATCCTTCGAAGGCCGCTATGGCGACTCCAGGCAATGCGGGCGTACCCTCGACGGCAGACGCCCAACTGAGGCTCAGCGCAGCGGCCCATTCATTCAACACCCTGACAAGCGGCCGGTCGCCTGCGGCTCGCGCTTCCTCTTGCATCGCGGCCCTGCGGTCGAGTTCCCGGATCAGCAGTTCCCGGGCCTGGGCGTCGTTCAGACCCGACAGGACGTCGCGGATGGTCTGGCGCGTGAGCGATTCCGGCAACGCCGGCACCATTGTCGCGGATTCGGCTTCCTTTGCCGCAACGCCGGCTCCCGAAGCCGGGACCGTCTGCGCAGGTGCCTGCAATGTCATGATCATGAAGGCGGCAAGCAGCGGACCGATCGACCAGACCATCCTGATGGAACGCGTCTTCGAATCGGTCATCTTCTCGCCCCTGCCGCCGATTTTTCGGGATGCCTTGCGCATGGCACCGCAGTCCGCGCATGACACCGGTAATGGATCAAGTGCGCCGTTCATCTGCCCGCCAATCCGCGTTGGTTGTGCCAGCGCAATATGCGACGCTTGCTTCACCCGCGCGAGACCGGAGCCGAAAATAGGGACAGCGAACTGCCCGTCGCGGCGGTCGGGGCCGGCAGGGTCAACATCGGCTGCGCACTCTATCTGTAAGGAGTAGGGATTGGACGTTACGCTGGTGGACCGTGATGGGCCGGGGCGCGAAGGCCTTCTTCGGCAGTGTCGAAGGCTTTACAGGGCGGCGTCCCGCCCGCCTGCCGCCATACCGGGTGTCCCTAGCAAGCTGCCGGGCAGGCTGTCGGATGCGGACATGCCGCTGAAGCCCCGTCAGGGCTGCGCCGTCATGGCCCTGTCCGGGTTCCTGCGCTTCATCGCCAATGCCGGCCGAGACCGGGCGGAGGCGAACGCCGGCGTTGTCTGCCTCCGAAAAAGCGGAGATGCGGTCAATCCATCGCGATGCGGATGACCACGCCGCCCATCACGTCTCCGACCTCGAGGTCGGTGCGGGGGGAGTCCTTGTGGTTGTTGTGGCAGACGACGCAGGCTTCGACGACCGCATGGTCGGGATAGACCGCCGTGAAATACCGCTGGCCTCCGAGCTCCTCCTCGCCGTAGAAGGTCTCATCGGGGTTGTCGGCCACGAATTCGAGGCCTTCCTTCTCCAACGGCGTGCCCGGGCCGTTCTTCCTGTTGATCGGATCCAGCGAGAGCAGCGAGTAGGAGAACGCCTCGGTTTCGTCCATCACCTTCTCGGCGCCGAAGCGGAACATCTGCGCCGGCAGGGGCAGTGCCGCGTCGTCGCCGAAATGCTCCGACGCGGTTATGACCTTCTCGTCGACCGTGAAGCGCTGAACCACCATGCGGGTATAGACTTCCCGGTCCGCCGACATCACCCGATACAGCATGTCGGCCACCCGCTGGTATGGAAGCCCGTCGGCCGCGGCTGCCGCCGTCGCCGCTCCAAGGCCAAGCGCAAGCCCGGCGATCCAGAACGATTTTCGTTTCATCCTGCTTGTCCTCCCTGTGTTCGGGGCTCCGATTGACTAATACCAGCGGTTGAGGTTTGAGACTCATTGAGGGGATTCCCAAGGAGATCGACTTCTGACTCAATGCCGATCCAGCGATTGGAGTATCGGTATGAGGGCAGGGATCCCATTGAGGGAGGATTTCGATGCGGCGCAG
>JAJDYL010000026.1 GCA_022825195.1 Alphaproteobacteria bacterium | reverse complement strand
AACTGCGCCGCATCGAAATCCTCCCTCAATGGGATCCCTGCCCTCATACCGATACTCCAATCGCTGGATCGGCATTGAGTCAGAAGTCGATCTCCTTGGGAATCCCCTCAATGAGTCTCAAACCTCAACCGCTGGTATGAGGGCCTGGGAAGGGCGTTCGGAAGACCGATACCAGCGGTCGTCGATCGCAACCGATGGCGCTGCCCCTTTCGTGGCCCCGCGAAGGCGGGGGCCATCTCCGGGTCCCGAGGCTGGGCCCCGGATCGGGGTCCGGGGTGACAGTTGGGGGGTGCGAGGGCGAGGAAAGGAGCGCGGAATGCGCCATGGGCGGGCCGACGGGCGCGCCGGATACAAGCCGGGACGGGATGTATGAGCCCGGTCCGGTCTCCCCCGGGGGGCGGCATTGGCAAAGGGTCCGCTGCCGGACTAGGATTCCTTGAGCGACGATGAGCCGGAAGGCAGGGACAAGCGCGATGGTTGACAACGACACGCTGGGGCGCGAGGCGCTGCGGATGCACGCCGCCGGGCGGCCCGGCAAGGTGGAGGTGACGCCGACCAAGCCGCTCACCACCCAGTACCAGCTCTCGCTCGCCTATTCGCCCGGCGTGGCCGCGCCCTGCCTGGAGATCGAGAAGGACCCCGGCCTCGCCTACGACTACACCGCCAAGGGCAACATGGTCGCCGTGATCTCGAACGGCACCGCCGTGCTCGGCCTCGGCAATATCGGCGCGCTCGCGTCCAAGCCCGTCATGGAAGGCAAGGCGGTCCTCTTCAAGCGCTTCGCCGATGTGGACGGCATCGACCTGGAGGTTGACACCGAAGACGTCGACGCCTTCATCGAATGCGTGCGCTATCTCGGCAAGAGCTTCGGCGGCATCAACTTGGAGGACATCAAGGCCCCGGAATGCTTCATCGTCGAGGAGCGCCTGCGCGAACTGCTCGACATCCCGGTCTTCCACGACGACCAGCACGGCACGGCGATCATCTCCGCCGCCGGCCTCATCAATGCGCTCCACCTGACCGGCCGGCGCATCCAGGATTGCCGCATGGTGGTCAACGGCGCGGGCGCATCCGGCATCGCCTGCGTGGACTTGTTCAAGGCGCTCGGCCTGCCGGCGGAAAACGTCGTGCTCTGCGACACGCGCGGCGTCATCTACCGGGGCCGCGCCGAGGGCATGAACCAGTGGAAGTCGGCCCACGCGGTCGAGACGCCCATGCGCACGCTCGACGAGGCGATGAAGGGCGCCGACATCGCGTTCGGCCTTTCGGTCAAGGGCGCGTTCACGCGCGAGATGATCGCGTCGATGGCGGACAAGCCGATCGTCTTCGCGCTCGCCAATCCCGACCCGGAGATCACGCCGGAGGAGGTGCGCGAGGTGCGCAGCGACGCCATCATCTGCACCGGGCGGTCCGACTACCCGAACCAGGTCAACAATGTGCTGGGCTTCCCCTATATCTTCCGCGGCGCGCTGGACGTGCGCGCGACGACCGTCAACGACGCGATGAAGCTCGCCGCCGCCGACGCGCTGGCGGCGCTCGCGCGGGAAGATGTGCCCGATGAAGCAGCGGCGGCCTATCCCGGCAAGCGCCTGCAATACGGCCCCGACTACATCATCCCCGTGCCCTTCGACCCGCGCCTGATCGTCAATGTGCCGGAGGCGGTGGCGCGCGCCGCCATCGACACGGGCGTCGCGCAAAAGCCCATCGAGGACTGGCCTGCCTACCGGGCCGCGCTCGCCGCCCGCCTCGATTCGACCTCGGGCAGCCTCCAGCGCATCTATGCCGAGGTGCAGGCCGCGCCGCGCCGCGTCGTGTTCGCCGAGGGCGAGGAGGAGCGCGCCATCCGCGCCGCGCTTGCCTTCCGCGCCCAGGGCTTCGGCACGCCCGTCCTGGTCGGGCGCGAAAGCGTCGTCAAGGACCAGATGGAGCGGCTCGGCATCGCCTCCGGCGAGCCGCTGGAAATCCACAACGCCGCCCTCTCGGAAGACAATGCGCAATACATCGCCATGCTTTACGAGCGGCTCCAGCGGAAGGGCTACCTGCAGCGCGACGTGCAGCGGATGGTGCATCGGGACCGCAATTGCTTCGCCGCCTGCATGGTGGCGGCCGGCGCGGCCGACGCCATGGTGACCGGCCTCACGCGGTCGTTCCAGGTGAGTTTCGGCGGCGTGCGCCATGTGCTGCCGCCGGTAGCCGATTCGACGCCCTGCGGGGTGACCCTCTATGTGAGCCGCAACCAGACCGTTTTCGTCGCCGACACCACGGTGAACGAGCGGCCCGGGCCGGAACAGCTTGCCGACATCGCGGCAGCGGCCGCCGGCATGGCGCGCAACATGGGCGCGGAGCCGCGCGTCGCGCTGCTCTCATTCTCCAATTTCGGCAATCCTCCCTTCGGCGAGGCCGCCCATGTGCGCGAGGCGGTGTCCGTGCTCGACGGACGCGGCGTCGATTTCGAGTATGAGGGCGAGATGTCGGCGGACGCCGCGCTCGACGAGGAGCTGATGCGCCAGCTCTATCCGTTCGCGCGGCTTTCCGGGCCGGCCAACGTGCTCGTCATGCCGAGCCTGCACGCCGCCAACATCTCGGCCAAGATGCTGCAGATGCTGGGCGGTGGAGCGGTGATCGGGCCGGTGCTGCTCGGGCTTTCCAAGCCGGTCCAGATCGTCCAGATGGGCGCCAAAGTCTCCGAGGTCGTCAACATGGCCGTCTTCGCCGCCCATGCGGCAACGGAGCGCTCCGCTCAGTAGCCCCGGCCCGGCAGGGTCTCGTACAGGGGGCGCACGCGGGGGTCCAGCTGGCGCTCCGTGTAGTAGCCGGCCGCCGGTTTCCAGGCATCGAAGACGCGCCTGAGTTCGCCCACGGGCTCGTCGTGGATGTCGACGCGCAGGTCGGTGAGCGGGAAGCCGTGCGCGCCCCAGGTGACGAGGGCGGCGGAGTTCTGCCCGCCATGCTGGCCGCCGGCGTCGCGGCCCGCTTCCAGCGCGGCCAGCAGACGCTCTGCAAGCGAATCGCCTGCAAAGCCTCCCTCTATGGCGTCGAGCACATGCTCGCCGACCAGCACATTGCCGAGCGCGATCAGCCCGTCGCGCACATGGTGGCCGGCATAGTCGCGGTTCTCGCTGCCGGTGCGGGCCGCCGCCCGGCCCTCGGCGTCGATGACCCCCAATTGCCGGTATTCGGGCCAGGGATCGGTGGCGACGAGCCCGTCGATCACCGCCTGGGCCGGGCACTCGTTGGCCAGCAGGTCCTGCGCCAGCCGGCCGAGGCGATAATCCGCGATCGCCATGATGGCGACGGCGCCCGAGCGCGAGACATGCGGCACGCGCACCCCGACCGCCAGCGAGCGCGTGGCCGTCGCGATCCCGAGTTCGCCTGTGTCCGCATCTCGCGCTATGCAGGTGAAAGTCATCGGTTCCCCCTCCTCGCCCCCGCGACGCCTTGAGCCGCGCCGGGGCCGTTTCCTCTCCCGTTTCGCCCCGGCGACCGGCCTATCGACACAGGCTGCCGAAGAAGGACGAAATATCGGCGGCGAGCCAGTCCGGGTCTTCCAGGGCCGCGAAATGGCCGCCGCTTTCCCTGACCGTCCAGCGCTGGATGTTGGTGTACATGGTCTCGGCGAGCGAGCGTGGCGGCGTCAGGATCTCGAAAGGATGCTCGACATAGGCGGTGGGCACCGTGACCGGCTCGTCTTCCGATATGATCCAGGGCTCCCGGGTCCGCTGGTAGTAGGGCCAGGCCGAGGAGCCGATCGCGCCCGTGATCCAGTAGATCATGATGTTTGTCAGCAGCGTGTCCCGGCCGAAACAGGCATCGACATCGCCCTTGCAATCGCTCCACGAGCGCCACTTCTCGACGATCCAAGACGCCAGCCCGGCGGGCGAATCGGTGAGCCCGAACGCGAGGGTTTGCGGCTTGGTCCCCATGATCTGGACATAGCCGGTCTCTTCAGTAAGCCAGCGCGCAAGCTGCGCCCGGTAACGCTCCTCCTCCTCGGTGGGCTCGGCCAATTCGGGCAGGACCCGCGGCAGCGCCATCAGCGTGATGTGGATGCCCCGCGTCTTGTCGGTATGGGCGTTGCCCAGATGGGCGGCAACATAGGAGCCGAAATCCTGGCCGTGGGCGAAGAACCGGTCATAGCCAAGCACATCGGTCATGAGCACCGCGAGGATGTCGGTAGCGTCCCGGAGGCCGAAGCGGCGCTGTCCCGGCGTGAAGGAAAATCCGTAGCCGGGCAGCGACGGCGCCACGACGGTGAACGAGTCTTCCGCGCGGCCGCCGAAGTCCGACGGCCGAGTCAGCCGCGGGATCAGGTTGTGGTACTCGTAAAAGGAGCCGGGCCAACCGTGGACGAGCAAGAGGGGCGGCGCGTCCGGCGCTTCTCCCGGCACATGGGCATAGTGCAGGTCGTGGCCCCCGATGGTGACCTTGCGGTTGTTCAGCCTGTTGAGCGCCGCCTCCTGGGCCCGCCAGTCATAGTCCTCGGCCCAGTAGGCGCACAGCGCTTCGAGATAGGCGGTGTCGGTGCCGAACTTCCAAGGGTCTCCAGGCGCCCGGTCGGGCCAGCGGGTGGCGCGGAGCCGGCGGCGGAGGTCGTCGAGCGCCTCGTCCCCGACGGCGATCTCGAAAGGGCGCGGCAGTCGCTCGTCCCAGACGAGCGTGCTGTCGTTCTGCGATGACATTTCCCCTCCTCGGCGCGCCTTCGGCATACTAGCCTGCATTTCTCGCCAAGGTCATGGTCTGCGCGGTGCTGCCGGGCCGCCGGTCGGCGGCGTTGCAGGACCGCTCGCGACAGACGTTCATCATCTATCGGCTTCCGCGATTCGGTCCCGGATGGACAACCCGTTGAGACATCGCACCTAAAACGCCAGCGCCCAGCGCCTGAGCAAGTCCCGCTCCAGCGCCTTCGCCCGCCCGAGCCAGGCGTCCGCCCGTTCCCGCTCCTCCGCGTCCGGTTCCGGGCCGAGCGCATCCAGCCGCCGGCGCTCGTCGAGGTCGCTCGTGAAGAGCGCGAAGACCGCCCGCCGCCCGGACGCGGTGTAGAGAAAGCCGGCAAGGCCGCGGCCGTAATACATGGTCCCGGTCTTGGCCCAGACCCGGAACGCCAGCGCGGGTTCGTCCTCCAGGTCCGCCAGCGATCCCTTCCAGCCGGAAATCGGCAGCAGCGACGCGAAGCTGCGGCCGCCATAGCGCCGTCCGTCGGCGTAGCGGAGCAGCGCCGCCATCCGGCGCGGCGAGGCGCGCGCCCTGCTGCTGAGGCCCGAATGGCGGTCGAGCAGCCATTCGGCGCCGTCGCCGCCCAGGCGCCGGTCCAGTTCCGCCTGCAGGCGGGCGGCGGAAGCCGGCAGCGACTCCGGCTTGCCGGCCAGCCTGCGGGCCGCGCCGAGGCCGACCAGCTCGGCGACGAGATTGTTGCTGTATTGCAGCGAGAGGGCGGCGATATCCACCAGCCTCGCCCCCAGGTGGCGGGCGACCGGCCGGGCATCGGCCGGCGCGGCGCCGGGTTGCGGTTCGGTGAGCGCGAGTCCCTGCATGGCCGCGAGCTCGCGAAACAGCCCGGCGGTGAAACGCGAAGGCCGGCGCACCGGCAGCCAGGTCCGGCCTTCCCGCCGCGCCGTCACGCTCCAGGTCGGTCCGTCCGGCGTTTCGAGGCGGTGGAAGAGCGTCTCGCCCTTGCCGAGGGCCGCCCGCAAGGGCGCGAGGTCGCCGCCCGGCAGGGCGAATGCCGCAAGCCCGCCGCCCGGCTTCGCGCCCCAGACCAGGCGCCGCCGGTTGAACGACAGCGAGAGCGCCGAGACGCCCGCATTGTAGGTCGCCCGGCCGCTCTGTCCGGCGTCGATTTCCGCCGCGTCCGGGAGCAGGCTGTCGTCGTAGAAGAAGCGGGCCTGCCCGACCCCTGCATCGGCCGCGGCCCGCGCCAGCGACATCAGGTCTTCCACGGCGAGCAGCGGGTCGCCCCCGCCCACAAGGTAGAGGCGGTCGCCGGAGAGCCGCAGGCTCGTCTCGAAGCGGTGTTCGCCGCCCAGGATTTCGAGCGCCGCGACGGCGGTCGCGAGCTTGGCCGTGGAGGCGGGCAGGAAGGCCTCGTCCGCCCGCCGCGACGCCAGCACCGCGCCGCCGTCGAGATCGGCCACGATATAGCCGGTGCGCGCCTCTTCGAGCCCCGGCGCCGGGGTCGGCGGCGGCGGCGCGTTCGTGTCCGCCGGCGCGTCCCGGAACGGCCATGCGGCGAGGCCTGCGCACAGCGCCAGCGTCAATACCAGCCGGCGCACGGGCCTCAGCTCGGAAGGAAGCGTTCGCAATGGATGCGCTCCTCTGTCAGGCCGGCCCCGCGCAGTCGGGCGCGGGCCGCGTCGATCATCGCCGGCGGGCCGCAGACATAGGCGTCGATGTCGGTGTCGGGCGGGTCGATCAGGTCGGTGACGAAGCCGGTATGAAAGGAAGGGTCTCCGCCCGGCTCCTCCACGGCGACGCTCACCCGCGCGCCGCCATCGGCGAGCCGGTCGAGCGCGAACAGATGCCCCGCCGAGGCCGCGCCGTACAGCACGGAGGCGGGCTGGCGCCCCTCCAGCGCTTCCAGCATGGCGAGGATCGGGGCGAGCCCCGTGCCGCCGGCCACCATGAGCAGCGGACGGACGGGCTCGCGCAGGAAGAAGCCGCCATAGGGCCCTGACAGGTCGAGCCGGTCGCCCGGGCCGGCGCGCCGCGCGAGATAGCCCGACATGAGGCCGTCCGGCAGCAGCCGCGCATGGAACTCGCCCCGGTCGCGGCGGGAGAAGGAAAAGGCGCGCTCCGCCCCGGTTCCGGGCACGCCGATCCGGGCGTACTGGCCGGGCAGGAAGGCGATCTCCCGGTCGGGCGCTAGGTCGAAACGGACCGTGTCGTCGGCCACGCGCTCCACCGCCGTGAGCGTCGCCTGCGTGCTCACCGCGCCGCCCGTCAGCGAGAAAGGGTAGGGGAAGCGGAGCGTGCAGTCGCCGAGCGGGCGCATCTGGCAGGTCAGCACCAGTCCGGCGGCTTCCTCTTCGGCGGTGAGCGCCTCCGGGCTGGCGTCGCCGACATCGTATTCGCCCTCGGTGCAGCGCGCCTTGCAGGTGGCGCAGGCGCCCTCCCGGCAGTCCGTGGCAAGCTCGATGCCGTGCGCCTGGGCCGCCTGGAACACTGTCTGCCAGGGCAGGCCGGCGATCTCGCGCTCCGTGCCGTCCTCGAAGGCGAGGCGCAGCCGCAGGCTCATAAGGACGGCTTATTCGGCGGCTGCGGCGGCCTTCGGCATCAGGCAGTCGTCGGGCAGGGCGCGGATGGGGTCGAAATCCCAGTGCGCGATCCACTCGGCGCGCTTGTGGCGCGTGATGTGGTTGGAGACCGCGCAGAGGCTGAGATAGACGATCACGCGGTCCCAGGGGCTGATATTGGGCGGGCTCGCATGGACGAGGTTGCTGTGGAACATCACCACCGAGCCCGGCTCGCCCGTCGGCGCCGCGATGCCGCCCTCGCCGGCCAGCCGCGCCACCGTCTCGCGGTCCAGCGTCCAGAGCGGGTAGCTCGTCGTCTCGAGGTCGTGGCCGGCCTCGAACACGCCCTCCCGGTGGCTGCCCGTCAGGAACATGAGCGGCCCGTTGGCGGCCGTCACCGGATCGAGGAAGACGGCGATGTTCATCGCGCGCGGCTCGGGCATGCCGTCATCGCGGTGCCAGGTTCCGAAATCCTGGTGCCACTGCCAGACGGCGCCGTCGAAGGCCGCCTTGGCGTTGACCTTGTACTGGTGCATGTACACCGACTCGCCGAGCAGCTGCTCGACCGGGCGGATCAGGCGCGGATGCGCGCCCAGGCGGCCGAACATCTCGTTGTAGCGGTGCGCGGCAAACGCGGTGCGCGGCGCGCCATTGTCCTCGCGCCAGACCTCCTCGCGGCCGCTTGCGAACACGGTATCGGCCTCGCGGCGCAGCAGCGCCGCCTCCTCCGTGCTGAAGATGCCTTCGAGAAAGAGGTAGCCGTCCCGGTTGTAGCGGGAGACCTGTTCGGGGGTGAGTTGCATGGCTCCGGTCCTCCTCAGCCCAGGTCGCGTTTCAATATCTTGCCCGTCGCGCCGAGCGGCAGGCTTTCCCGCAGCTCGACGATACGGGGATACTTATAGCCCGCGAGCCGCTCCCGCGCCCAGACGGCGATGGCGTCCGGGTCGGGCTCGGCGCCGGCGGCCGGCACGATATACGCCTTGATCTCTTCCCCGTACCGCTCGTCCGGCACGCCGACCACGGCGGCAAGCGAGACCTCCGGATGGGTCACCAGCAGCTCCTCGACCTCGCGCGGATAGACGTTGAACCCGCCGCGGATAATCATCTCCTTCAGCCGGTCCACGATATAGATGTAGCCGTCCTCGTCGAACCGGCCGATGTCGCCGGTGTGGAACCAGCCGCCGCGGAGCACCTCCGCGGTCTCCTCGGGCCGGCCGAGATAGCCCTTCATCACGCAATGGCCGCGCACGACCACTTCGCCCGGCTCGCCGACGGGCACGGGGTTGTCGTCCGGGTCCACCACCCGCACCTCGACGCCCCAGACCGGAAGGCCGACCGAGCCCACCTTCCGCTCGCGGTCGCGCCGGTTGAAGCTGACGCCCGGCGAGGTTTCGGAAAGGCCGTAGCCTTCCAGCACGGTTACATCGAACTTTTCCTCGAAGGCGCGCAGGATCTCGACCGGGGTCGAGGCGCCGCCCACCGTGACGTGCCTCAGCCTCGAGGCGATGGCGGCGAGGTCGTGCCTCTCGGCGTCGGGATAGTTGAGCAGCGCCCAGAGCATGGTGGGGACGCCGGAGAACAGCGTCACCTCCTCGCTCTCCATGAGGCCGAGGCAGAGGCCCGGCTCGAAACGCGGCGCCAGCACCATGGTCGCCGCCATGCGGAACGCCGCCAGCATCTGTACCACCTGTCCGAACACGTGGAACAGCGGCAGCGCCACCAGCACGACGTCGTCCGGACGAACTTCGACCAGGTCCACGCAGAGCTGCACGTTCATCAGCAGGTTGGCGTGGGTCAGCATCGCGCCCTTGGGCCGGCCGGTCGTGCCGGAGGTGTAGAGCACCACCGCGGTGTCGTCGGGGTTCCGCTGCACGGTGTCGAAGCACGCTTCCGGCACCGGCGCATCGACCTCGATGAAATGCTCGCAGACCGGCGCGTCGTCGAAGGCGGCGCGGCCGACGGCGCCCAGCGGCAGCTCGGCCGAGCCCTCGTGGCAGACCAGCGCCTTCGCCCCGCTGTCGTTCAGCAGGTAGGCCAACTCGCCGCGCTTCAGCAGGATGGAGACCGGCAGCACGGTCGCGCCCGCCTTCAGCACGCCGAAATAGAAGGCCGGGAAGGCCGGTATGTTGGGGCAGGCGAGCGCCACGATGTCGCCCGGCCCGATCCCCCGTCCGGCGAGGTGGGCCGCGACCGCCTGCGCCCGCGCATCGAGCTCCCGGTAGCTCATGCGGGCCGGCCCCTGGACGATGGCGGTCCCGTCCGGCCGGTCGCGGGCGCTGGTCTCCAGAATCGTGGCGAGCGAAAGCATGAAGGCGGGTCTCTGGTTCGGCCGCCGGGCAGCATCCTACGGAGTCCAAGCTTATACCAACGACCGCCGCCGGACACACGACTGCGCCTGACCGCACAGGCCCGGCCCGGCCGAAAAAATGCCTGCACCCAGCGAGGCGTCCGCGCACGGCCCCGGGGGGCGGCGCATTTCGACCGAAGACGGGTGCGGTCCGACTGCCTTTCCTTGACCGGCCGGGGCGAGTCGGCGTATCGGCCCGAGCGGAAACGGATGGAGGGCGCGATGGCCGAGTTGAACCTTGCCGACTGCATCAACGAGACCTGTCCCTGGTCCGGCGAGCCGGTCCGGGCCGACTCGCTGACCGAATATGCCGGCCGGGTGGTCGGGTTCTGCAACACGGGGTGCCGCGACAAGTTCGACACCGCGATCCGCCATTTCGAGGAAGCGAAGGCGGCAGGAGCCGGCCGGTAGCGTTCCGCTCGATCAGCGGGCCGAAGCTCCGGCGCGCTCAAGGTGCCTGAGCGCTTCGCGGCGGCTCAGGGGCGAGAGGCCGGGGTGGGTTTCGACGAACTCCAGCACCCATCCGGGATCGGTCTTGGAATATTCGCGCAGCGCCCAGCCGATGCCCTTGCGCAGGAAGAACTCCGATGAGCCGATGGACGGCCGGATCGCATCGGCGAGCAGCGCGGTGTCCGTCGCCCGCCTGGCCCGAAGCTGCGCGAGGATCGCGGTCCGCCGCTTCCAGATATTGTCGTCTTTCGCCCAGCCGCGCAGCAGGGCCTTCACCGGTGCGGGGTGGGCGGCAAGCATGGCGCCCATGCCCCGGCCGGCGATCGCGTCCACATAGTCCCACCAGGCGCCGGTGACGACCAGCTCCTCGACCAGGGGGACGCGCGCCGGCTCCAGCCAGCGCGCATAGCGCCGGACCAGCAGAAGCTCCACCGCCGCATAGCGTTCCTCACGGTGGGCGGCCCTGCGCCGGAGGTCGAGGATCGCCGCCTCCCATGCGCGGGCGTCCGGCAGCGGCTGCGCCCCGGACACCGACCTGACGATGCGCCGGCATTGCGGCACGCCCACGCCGAGAAAGGGCATGGCGGATTTCATGTAGGCCTGCTGCTGCGGCCCCCTCTCCGGGTCGGCGGCCTCGCGCAGGGCGGCGAGGATGCTGTCTCGAATGTCCATTTCCCATATCCAGTCGTTCGTCGGGCGCCGGTGAACGGTTTCGGCGGTGAGGGCCTGCTTGCGGATCGGCCGTCGGTCGACGTCCGCCCGCCTCAAATGCGCTAAGGTGCTTCCGCGCCGCGCGCCACGGCCGCGGTGGTCACGCACAGGAAGACGGGAGGATGCTCATGGCGCTCAACAGATACATCATCGAACGCGACATTCCGGAGGTCGGGACGCTGGAGCGGCAGCAGCTGGCGGAGGCCGCGGCGAAGTCGAACGAGGTGCTGACGGCGCTCGGGCCGGACATCCAGTGGGTGGAGAGCTTCGTCGCCGCGGACAAGACCTTCTGCGTCTATCTGGCGAAGGACGAGGCCATCATCCACAGGCACGCCGAGATGAGCGGCTTCCCCGCGACCAAAGTCACGCCCATCTCCAAGACGATCGACCCGACCACCGAAAGGGCCGGCTGACGGTCTCCCTGCCGGGTCGGGGCAGGTTCCCCGCCGGCCGCATGGGCGTCAGGCAGCCGATCGGCGGGGCGTCACACGCGCTGCGATCTCCCGGCCCGACTCGATTTCCGCCCGGCGAAGCTCCCGGGTCTTCCTGAAGGTGGCGAGATGAGCAAGAGCAAAGCCCTGAAAGTCACCGCTGGCGCTCCGGACCGCCCGCTCATCATCGGTGACATCGAGATACCCTGCTATGTGCTGGAGGACGAAACCCGCGTTCTCGCGCAGAGAGGCATGGTTGCCGGGCTTGGGATGGCGCGCGGAGGCAGTTCTCATGGAGGTGGTGACCGTCTGGCCCACTTCGTCAATCAGAAGACGCTGAAGCCCTTTATCTCCAACGACTTGATCTCGGTGACCACAAACCCGGTCAAATTCTGGATTCCGTCAGGCGGTCGCGCCAACGCCTACCCGGCGACGCTACTGGCCGATCTCTGCGATGTCGTGATCGACGCTCGGAATGCTGGCGCATTGCAGAAGCAACAGATGCACATAGCCGCACGGTGCGAAATTCTCATACGCGGATTCGCCCGCATCGGCATCATCGGCCTTGTGGATGAAGCGACTGGCTATCAGGAAATCCGGGCCAAGCGGGGGCTTGCCACCATCCTTGAGAAGTTTCTCGCCACCGAACTCCAGCCATGGAAGAAGACATTTCCGTTAGAGTTCTATTTGCAAACCTGCCGTATTCGCAAGTGGCCGCTGGAATATGCCATCAAGAGGCCACAGGTGGTCGCGCGCTATACGGACGATGCGATTTATGAGCGAATTGCTCCCGGTCTTCTTGAAGAAGTGCGGATTCTGAATCCCGTCCAAGAAGACGGGCGGCGGAAATGGAAGCATCACCAGTGGTTCCAGCCAGACCCTGGATATGTGAAGCTGAACCAGCACATTGTGACCATCATGGCACTCATGCGCGCCTCGCCGAATTGGAGCAGCTACCAGCGGAACCTTAGACGCGCCTGTCCGAAGCTTCGTGAACAGTTTGATCTGGACTTTGGGAGACGATGAAGGAGCATGACATGAGTGAACAGGATCGCACACCGGGCGTTGTGGAGGGCGTTGCCTATGGCGACGCGCCCGCACATGGCGACGAGGCACGCCATGCCGACACACCGGCGGCAATCTGGCGCGGCGCCGCGCTCGTGTTCGGCGCACTGGCGCTCATTCTTCTGAAGGTGATCTTCACGCCGCCGAAGCCGCACAGAGATGACTAAGTAGTGCCGGCTCGATGAAGGAAGAGACGAAATCGGCGTTCCGCCTCTGGTTGAAGTTGGAACGCGGCAACAGCGATCCGGTTATCAGCGACAAGCTCAGCCGGTGTCGGCGCGTCGAACGCCATTACCGCGTAGATCTGGACGACCTCGACCAAGGGTGCATCGAGCGCCTGCTGGAGCTTCTGTGCTGCTCGCCGTCGGGAGAGCCCCGCCACGACATTTACATCCGGCCGGGCTCGAATCTCTACAAGGTGACGTCCGACCTCAAGAACGCCGTTAAGGCTTACCTCGAATTTCGGATGAAGCGCTGACCTGTCGGGACCAAGATAGCCAACACCGAGACCTAACATAGGAAATTCCGATGCGATATTTCGGTGTCGTCCTCGCCCTCTTGCTGACACTCACCAGCAGTGCCATCGCGCAAGAATTCAAGCTGGTATCACGCATAGAGAGTCTGTCTCGCGATGCGGTGCGTGTGCTTGTGGAGACGAAGATCAGCGCGAATCCTCAGTCTGAGGCAAAGGCAAAAACAAAACGCTTCTTCGGCGAAAAGATGATGGAAGAAGTAGTTGAATTGTCGGCAACAAAGGCAATAACCTCTTGCTCGTCTTACGGACTTCTACCCAAGGCCGTTGATGTAGAGAGGATTATTGACATCACGGACGCGCCTCGCCCGTCTCTTGCGAAGATAAGGCTTGGGGTGCGGATATGGTTTTCGTGCGGCAAACCTGAATAAGGAGACGGCCAGATGAACAGTCATACCATGGAGACCCTCGAACGGTGCGCCAGAAAAGCCGGGGCTATAGAACCATGTTCGCTTTGCGGCGGCTACGATGTCTATGTTGGGGACGACGAAGCAGATCGTATGACCTACGCCATGGCGACTAATGCTTGGAAGGCCGGAGACAGCGGGTTCCGCAGCATGTGGAAACCTGCACAGGTATCGGCCGTCGTGAAGCAGTTTCTGGATGCGGCCAATGACCGATGTCCAAGCTGTTCAATACCCTAAACTAGGAAATTCCGTTCCCTGAAGCTACGGCAGCGGGCGAACCCGCGCGACCCGCTTTGGCGCCCGCTCCGGCGCGCGCTATGCTGCCGGAAACAGCAATGCGCTTTTACTGAAAGGACCGTCTCCTGCCATGCATTACGGACACTTCGGCTTCTGGTATCCGACCGACCGGCTGGACGGGGCGGGGCTCGGCGAATTCGTGCGGGGCGCGGAGGCGCTCGGCTGCTCGCATTTCTGGTATCCGGAATCGACCGGCTACGAGAGCCTTTCGCTGGCGGGCCACCTGCTGGCGCAGTCCTCGCGGATCGCCGTCGGCAGCTCCATCGCCAACATATATGCCCGCGACCCGGTGACGGCGCGCAACGGCCGGCGCACCCTGGCGGACTTCTCCGGAGAGCGCTTCGTGCTTGGGCTCGGCGTCAGCCACCCGCCGCTGGTGGAGACGCTCCGCGGCCACCGCTATGCCGGGCCGGTGGCCACCATGCGCCGCTACCTGGAGGGCATTGCCGCCGACGGGCCGCCGCTCGACGACCCGGACCGCCCGGTGGTGATCGCCGCGCTCGGGCCGCGCATGCTGGAACTGGCCGCCGAACGCTGCCGGGGCGCCATCCCCTACAATGTGACGCCCGAACACACGGAACGCGCGCGCGCCATCCTCGGGCCCGGACGCTGGCTCGCGGTCGAGCAGAAAATCTGCCTCTCGGAAGACGCAGAGACGGCCCGCGCGGCGGCGCGCACGGAACTCGCCCGCTATATGAGACTCGACAATTACCGTAACAACTGGCTCAGGACCGGCTTCGCCGCCGAGGACATGGAGGGCGGCGGCTCGGACCGGCTGATGGACGCCATGGTCGCCTGGGGCAGCGCCGGGACGGTCGCGGAAAGGCTCCGCGCGCATTTCGACGCCGGCGCGGACCAGGTCTGCATCCAGCCGATCGCAGCGGCCGGACCGCCCGACTGGCAGGCGCTCCAAGCCGTGCTCGCGGCAGCCGGAGGGCCGTAACGGCGGCTCCGGGGTTTCGGCGGACGCCGCAGCCTCATCGGGCTTTCTCCGGCAGACGCCGGGTCGAATCTCCAGCCGCAGCACAATCGATTCCTGCCCGGGGCCGTTCAATGGCATAATGCGCATATTCGCCGAGGTCACGAACGCGCGTCCTGCCATAGAGGAGGGATCGCAATGGGTTCCAGTCTCACCGTCCGCGGCATCGCTCCCGAGGACAAGTCCTGGCTGAGGCGCGAGGCCCGGCAAGTCGGGGTTTCGATGGAAGAGTTCGTGCGCCGCCTGATTCGCGAAAAGCGCGAGAAGAACGAATGCCGGCTCAAGCCGTCCGAGGCGTTCGCCCGATATTTCGGACCCGAACATGGAGTCGAGTTGCCGCCTCCGGCGCGTTCCGGGTACAGGCGGGCTTCTTTCACCGATGAGGGTGACGCGTGACGGCGCCGCTGCGCTGGCTCATCGATACGAATGTCGTCTCCGAAATGATGCGGCCGAGCCCGGATCCCAAGGTTGCCGCCTTTCTCGATTCGATTGCTGACGAGGGTATCTGCATAGCGTCCATCACGGCTTGGGAGATACTCGACGGCATCGGTCGTCTCGCTCCCGGTCGGCGCCGGGACGATCTCGCAGGGCGGTTCCGGGGTCTCCTGGACGCACTGTTCGAGGACCGGGTCATCGATTGGTCGCTGGCCGACGCCCGGGCGTGCGCCGGGATCATGGAAGCGAAGCGCCGGCGCGGCGAGCCGCTGGACGACCATGTGCCTGACGCGTTTCTCGCGGCAGCAGCGGCTTGCCGTGGGCTGGCGGTCGTGACGAGAAATACGGGCGAGTTCCGCAACACCGGTGTCGAAACCGCCGATCCCTGGATCGCGGCGCCGCGCTGAGCGTCGTTTCCGCTGCCGGCATGGGAGACGCTCTCAGCACTGTTTGCTGCAATCGGGGGCCGCAGCGGCTTCTGCGCGGCGGCCTTGAACGACGGAGCCGGTGCGCCTAAACCCGTGTGCGCGCTTCCGGGAGAAACCCGCATGAACGAGACACTGCCTCCATCCTGGCACGGCACCACCATCCTCTCGGTGCGCAAGGGCGGCCGGGTGGTGATCGCCGGGGACGGGCAGGTCACGCTCGGGCCGACGGTGCTGAAGGCGAATGCGCGCAAGGTGCGCCTGCTCGGCGACGGCAAGGTGATCGCGGGCTTTGCGGGTGCGACGGCGGACGCCTTCGCGCTGTTCGAGCGCCTCGAAGGCAAGCTGGAGCAATATAAGGGGCAGCTGGCCAGGGCTTGCGTCGAGATGGCGAAGGACTGGCGCACGGACCGCTATCTGCGCCGGCTGGAGGCGATGATGGCCGTCGCCGACCGGGATGTCTCCTTGGTGCTCACCGGCACCGGCGACGTGCTGGAGCCGGAGGACGGGCTGATCGGCATCGGCTCGGGCGGCGCCTTTGCGCTGGCGGCGGCGCGCGCGCTGCATCCGATAGACGGCTTCGACGCCGAGGCCGTGGCGAGGCGCGCCATGGAAATCGCGGCCGGCATCTGCATCTATACCAACAGCGAATTGACCATCGAGAGCCTGGAGACGCCGTGACCTCGTTCAGCCCCCGGGAGATCGTTTCCGAGCTCGACCGCTTCATCGTGGGCCAGGACGACGCCAAGCGCGCCGTGGCCATTGCGCTGCGCAACCGCTGGCGGCGCCAGCAGCTTCCCGAGGCGCTGCGCGAGGAAATCCTGCCGAAGAACATCCTGATGATCGGCCCGACCGGCGTCGGCAAGACCGAGATCGCGCGCCGGCTCGCCCGGCTCGCCCAGGCGCCGTTCATGAAAGTGGAGGCGACCAAGTTCACCGAGGTCGGTTATGTCGGCCGCGACGTCGAGAGCATCGTGCGCGACCTTGTCGAGATCGCCATCCACCTGACCCGCGAGCGCCGGCGCAAGGAGGTCGAGGCGCAGGCCCACGGCGCCGCCGAGGAACGGGTCATCGACGCGCTGGTCGGCAAGACGGCCGCCCAGGACACGCGCGAGAAGTTCCGCAAGATGCTGCGCGACGGCAAGCTCGACGACCGCGAGATCGAACTGGAGCTGGAGGACACGGGCGGCCTCTCGCTGCCGACCATGGACATTCCCGGCATGCCCGGCGCGCAGATGGGCATGATCAATCTCGGCGACATTTTCGGCAAGGCGATGGGCGGCGGGCGCACCAGGACCCGCAAGATGAAGGTCGCGGAGAGCTACGAGGCGCTGATCGCGGAGGAAAGCGACAAGCTGCTGGACGACGATTCGCTGACGCGCGACGCGATCCACGCGGTGGAGCAGAACGGCATCGTGTTCATCGACGAGGTGGACAAGATCTGCGCGCGCTCCGACCGGCTCGGCGCCGATGTCAGCCGCGAGGGCGTGCAGCGCGACCTGCTGCCGCTGATCGAGGGCACCACCGTCGCCACCAAGCACGGGGCGGTGAAGACCGACCACATCCTGTTCATCGCCTCGGGCGCCTTCCACCTCGCCAAGCCGGCGGACCTGCTGCCGGAGCTCCAGGGGCGGCTGCCGATCCGGGTCGAGCTCGACGCGCTGACCCGCGAGGACTTCCGGCGCATCCTGACCGAGCCGGAAGCGAGCCTCATCACGCAATACAAGGCGCTGATGGGCACGGAGGACCTCTCGCTCGACTTCACCGAGGACGCGGTGGACGCGCTGGCCGAACTCGCCGCCGACATCAACGCCCAGGTCGAGAATATCGGCGCGCGCCGCCTGCACACCGTACTGGAGAAGCTGCTGGAGGAAATCAGCTTCACCGCCTCGGACCGCGGCGGCGAAAGCGTGACCATAGACTCGGAGGAAGTCCGCGAGCGCGTCGGAGAACTCGCCAAGAGCGCGGACCTGTCGCGGTTCATTCTCTGAGGACGGGCTACCCTCTTACCCTCGGACCGGAACGAGGGCGGCAATCTTGTCGAGCACATCGGTGACTTCAGGATGGATTTCAACCGGCTCCATCGCTTCTGCGATGCGGTAATAGTCGGCTTTTGACAATCGCATCGGATCCTGCGCAAACACTTTCGGCAAGATTGTTCGGGACGCTGGAATCCGGATTACCGCTTCGATATCGCGAAGCGGATTGACGAGAACGGAGGCCGGTAATTCCGCCTCAAAGACTTCTCGAACGATGGATCGATGGAAAAGATCGTCCGGTCCGAGAAAGCGCTCGATGGCGGAAGGCACAAGCAGGTAATTCTCGATTTCATATCGTCCCCAACGATGGAAGTCGAGATTTTCAGCACGTAATTCGTGCTCATCTTCGTCCCGGTTGTCGCGATCGAGCAGCAGAAGACCGTGTACACCGTCGTCGACAGCACAGAGGCCAAACAGGTGGCGCCGCGCGTCGCGCGGACGGCGGCCTCGAAGCGTATGAATGAACGGGTTATCGAAGAATTGCCTCGCCGGATGGTCCAGTTGCTTCGCCCATGCTTCAAGGATGCGCCAGTCCGACATATCCTCGCAATAAAGAACGGCACGCCCTTGTTCGGCCAATAGCAGGTCGAGCGGCGATACCTGCCGAATTGCCGTGCGCAGTGCATCGCGGTCCTGCCGGTGGGCCAGTGAATGCGGCGAGCCGGCAAAGGACAGGATTTGATTGGGGTCCGCCGCTTCCAGGATAGTTTCCGCATGGGTGGCGAGTACCAGTTGCCGGCCCCGGTCTCTGGCGAGCGCTCGCAAGCGATCGAATACGCGCATCTGCAACCAGACGTGGAGATGAGCATCGGGCTCATCCACCAGCAACGCGGCGCTCTCGCGGCCATAGATGAAGGCGAACAAGAGCAAAGTCTGGTGAAATCCGCTACCGGCCGAGGCGAGGTCGTAGGACGCGCCACGCTCCTCGTATTCGCAAAGGATGAACGGCTGCGCTGAATCGTATTCGGGCTTCTTCAGCTGGACCGCGAACAACTCCTTTATGTCACCTATAAGGGCATTCCAGGCGTCGTCGTCCTTGGCGATATCAAGGAGCAAGTTACGCAAGATGTCGCCGGGCTTGCCCTCGCCGATGCGTAGGTTCCGGTATCCCGGGTCGAAACGCGGCTCTTCCGCACCAATGCCCGAAAATGCCGGGCAATGGGTAACGCCAGGCAAAACAGTTTCGTCTTCTAAGTCGTTGTAATCGAGCGGATTGGCATAGATCTGTTCCGGTCCCTGGTAGCGGAACTCGACAGTGAGCCCCCAAGGCACGCCTGCATCCGACTGTCCTTCCACCCGAATATGGATCGGGCGCCGCCGGCCGACCTTTCTATCGCCGCCTCCGTTCCGGTCCTTGTTCCGCCAGTTGGTCGCGCGCTCGTTCCAAAGCAGGTTGAAATGGCTGAGCGGAAGCGGGGTGAAATCCTTGCGAGTAACCGGCTGCCCGAGCCGCCGGATCGAATCGGCGTCGCCGCGGACGATCGGCGCGCCTCGGCCCCCACGCCAACGATCCAGCGCGAAAGCCCAAGCGGATAGCGCTTGAATGAGCGTTGTCTTGCCCGAGTTGTTTTGTCCTGCCAGCACCGTCACCGGTTCGAGCGGGAATTCCTGGCGCTCGAACCGTTTGAAGTTCTCGATGATGACGCGCGTGATCACTCGTTCTGGCCGCCCGTCTCGGCTAGGCTATGGTGTGTCGGAGCGTTTTAGCGGGGAGAGGGCGATGACGGAAGCTGTGCTGGTTTCGGTGGATGGCGGGGTGGGGGTGTTGACCCTCAACCGGCCGAACAAGTTCAACTGCATCTCGACCGGGCTGCTGGACGGTCTCATCGCCGGCATGGACCGGTTCGAGGCCGATCCGGCGGTGCGCGCCGTGCTGGTGAACGCGAACGGCAGGCAGTTCTGCACCGGCGCCGACCTCGACGAGGTGCTAGACCGGCGCCAGTCGGCCGAGACGCTCGCGCCCTTCATCGGCGCCATCCACGAGGCGACGCGGCGCTTCGAGGCCTCGCCGCTGCCGGTGGTGGCTGCGGTGCAGGGCCTTGCGCTGGCGGGCGGCATGGAGCTGGTCGTCGCCTGCGACACGGTGTTCGCCGCCGGGAGCGCGCGCATCGGCTGCCAGCACGCCCGCTACGGCCTGCCGCCGGGCGGCGGCGGCACGCAGCGGCTCGCGCGCATCGTGGGGCTGCGCCGGGCGCTCGACCTCATGTTCACCGCCCGCTGGCTCGACGCGTCCGAGGCCGAGCGCTGGGGCCTCTTCAACCATGTGGTGCCCGACGACGAACTCGACGCCCGGGCGCGCGCCTATTGCGCCGACCTCGCCGCCAAGAGCCGCCACGGCCTCGCCTTCATGAAGGGCATGGCGCGGCGCGGCCTCGAAGGCCCGCTCGATGTCGGCCTTGCGCTGGAGCGGGGCGCGGTCGTGGCCGCCCTCCAGCACAGCGATGTCGCCGAGGGCCTCGACGCCTTCCAGAACCGGCGCGAACCGGTCTTCCCGTAAGCAGGAGCCTCCGTTCCATGCAGCTCGAATTCACGGCCGGCGAACGTGCCTTCGCCGAAGAGGTGGATGCCTTTTTCCGGGCCAATCTGGAGCCGCGGCTCTCCGAGCAGGTCCGGCGCAATCCCTCCTATGTCTCCAAGGAGGACATGCGGCGCTGGCAGAAGGCGCTCTACGAACAGGGCTGGATCGCGCCCAACTGGCCGGAGGAGCATGGCGGCACCGGCTGGACGCCGACGCAGAAGTTCATCTTCGAGGAAGCCTATCAGCGCCATTACGCGCCCCGGCTCTCGCCCTTCGGGCTGATGATGGTGGGGCCGGTGATCTACACCTTCGGCAGCGGGGCGCAGAAGGCCGAACACCTGCCGGCGATCCTGAAGAGCGACCGCTTCTGGTGCCAGGGCTATTCCGAGCCGGGCTCGGGCTCCGACCTCGCCTCGCTGAAGACGCGCGCCGTGCAGGACGGCGACGAGTATGTCGTCAACGGCTCCAAGATCTGGACCAGCAGCGCGCACAATGCGGACTGGATTTTCGCGCTCGTGCGTACCGACCCCGAGGCTGCGAAGCAGCAGCAGGGCATCTCCTTCCTGCTGATCGACATGACGACGCCCGGCATCGAGGTGCGGCCGATCATCTCCATGGACGGCGGGCACTATCTCAACCAGGTGTTCTTCACCGATGTGCGCGTGCCGGTGTCGAACCGCGTCGGCGAGGAGAACCGGGGCTGGACCTACGCCAAGTTCCTGCTGGGCCACGAGCGCGCGGGCGTCGCCGGCGTCTCCAAGTCGCGCATGAAGGTCGAGCGGCTGAAGGAGATCGCTTCCGTCGAGACCGGGACGAATGACGGCGCGCTCGCCGACGACCCGGAATTCCGCGCCCGCCTCGGCGAGGTCGAGGCGAGGCTCGGCGCGCTGGAGATCGTCAATCTGCGCACGCTGGCGGCGGAGGAGAAGGGCGGCGGCGTCGGCCCGGAGGCCTCGATCCTCAAGATCTGCGGCACCGAGATCGAGCAGGCGCTGAACGAGATGATGATCGAGGCGGTCGGCGTCGATGCCATCCCCTATTCGCTGGAATGGACGCGTCTCGACACCAATGAGGAGCCGCCGATCGCCGACCGCGCCGTCGGCCTGATGAGCGAGCACCTGCTGAAGCGCGCCGCCACCATCTATGGCGGGTCGAACGAGATCCAGCGCAACATCGTCGCCAAGCACGTGCTGGGGCTTTGAGCGCCATGACGGTCGTCCATCACGGCTCCCACTGGGGCGCCTTCCGGGCCGAGACGGCGGGCGGGCGCGTCACCGGCACGCAGCCCTTCGCCAAGGACCCCGACCCTTCGCCCATCGTGGCCTCGATCCCGGACGCGGTGCATCACGCCTCGCGCATTGAAGGGCCGGTAGCGCGGCGCGGCTGGCTCGACGGCGACGGCGGCAAGGGGCGCGGGCGCGATTCCTATGTGCCGCTCGACTGGGACCGGACGGTCGATCTCATCGCGGAGGAGGTGGGCCGGGTCGGGCGCGAGTTCGGCCATGCGTCGGTCTTCGGCGGCTCCTACGGCTGGGCGAGCGCCGGGCGCTTCCACCATGCCAAGAGCCAGTTGCAACGGTTCCTCGGCATGGCGGGCGGCTTCACCAACCAGCGCCACAATTACAGCTATGCGGCGGGGCTGGCCGTGCTGCCGCACATCCTGGGCGGTGTGGAGGCGGCCAGGGGCCCGGTCACCGACTGGCGCTCCATCGTCGAACATACGGGGCTGATGGTCTCCTTCGGCGGCCTGCCGGTGAAGAACGCGCAGGTGGACTCCGGCGGCAACGGGGAACATGCGGCGGAGAGCTACATCCGCGAGGCGAGCCGGCGCGGCGTGCGCTTCGTTGCGGTCTCGCCGCTCGGCGACGACCTGCCGCCGGACCTGGACGGGGAGTGGATCCCGATCCGTCCCGGCACCGACACCGCCATGATGCTCGCCCTTTGCCGGACGCTGTTCGCCGAGGGTCTGGCCGACCGGGCGTTCCTGGAGCGCTGCTGCGCGGGCGCGGCGGCGTTCGAGGCCTCGCTGGAGGGCCGCACGCCCGAATGGGCCGAGGGGGTCACCGGCGTGCCGGCCGCGCGCATCCGCTCGCTCGCGCGCGAGATGGCGGCAACGCGCACCATGGTCTCGACCGCCTGGGCGCTGCAGCGCGGCGACCACGGGGAGCAGCCCTTCTGGGCCACGGTGGCGCTCGCGGCCTGCCTCGGACAGATCGGCCTGCCGGGCGGCGGGTGCGGCTTCGGCTATGGCTGCGTCTCCGGCATCGGGGCGCCGCGCCACGAGATTTCGGGGCCGACCTTTCCCATCGGGCCCAATCCGGTGGACGGTTTCATCCCGGTCGCGCGCATTGCCGACATGCTGCTCGATCCGGGCGGCGCCTACGATTTCGACGGCCAGCGGCGGCGCTACCCGGATACGCGCCTCGTCTATTGGGCCGGCGGCAACCCGTTCCACCACCACCAGGACATCAACCGGCTCATCCGCGCCTTCCGCCGGCCGGAAACGGTGATCGTCCACGATCCCTGGTGGACGGCGACCGCCCGCCATGCCGACATCGTCGTGCCGGCGACCACGACGCTTGAGCGCAACGACATCGCCGCCGGCCGGCGCGACCGCTTCTGGCTCGCCATGCACCGCGCCATCGGCCCGGTCGGACGGGCGCGCAACGACCATGACGTGTTCGCCGACATTGCGGACCGGATGGGTTTCCGCCAGCGCTTCACCGAGGGGCTCGGCGAGATGGAGTGGCTGCGCCGCATGTATGACGAGGCCTGCGGGCGGGCGGCGGCGCTGGGCCTCAACCTGCCGGACTTCGACGCCTTCTGGGCCGAGGGCCATGTGGAGCTGCCGCGGCCGCCGCGCCCGCGCGTCCTGTTCGAGGGGTTCCGCCGGGGCGAGGAGCGCCTGGCGACCCCTTCGGGCAGGATCGAGCTCTATTCCGAGCATGTGGCGGGCTTCGGCTATGAAGACTGCCCCGGCTACCCCGCCTGGCTGCCGCCGAAGGAATGGCTGGGCGCCGAGGCCGCAAGGCAATGGCCGCTGCACCTGATCTCCAACCAGCCGGCGACCCGCCTCCACGCCCAGCTCGACCAGGGGCGCGTGTCGCAGGAAAGCAAGGTGCAGGGCCGCGAACCGATCCGCCTCAATCCGGCGGACGCCGCCGCGCGGGGCATTGCCGACGGCGACGTGGTGCGCGTGTTCAACGGGCGCGGCGCGCTGCTGGCGGGCGCGGTCCTGAGCGGCGAGGTCGTCTCCGGCGTGGCCGTGCTGGCGACCGGGGCCTGGTACGACCCGGCCGACCCCGCGGAGCCGGACAGCCTCGACAAGCACGGCAACCCCAACGTGCTGACCGCCGACCGCGGCACCTCCAAGCTCGGCCAGGGGCCGAGCGCGATGAGCGCGCTGGTCGAGGTGGAGCGCTTCGAGGGCGAGCCGCCGCCCGTAACCGCCTTCGACCCGCCCGATATCGCCGCATGAACGCACCGGGGCCGCTTGCCGGCCTGCGTGTGCTGGAAATCGCGGGCGTCGGGCCGGGGCCGCATTGCGCCATGCTGCTGGCGGACATGGGCGCGGATGTGCTGCGCATCGACCGGGTGCGGGCGCGCTACCGCGTTCATGCGCGCACGGACCTGCTGAACCGCGGCCGCCGCTCGGCCGCGCTCGACCTCAAGCAGCCCCGCGCGGTCGAGGCGGTGCTCGCGCTCGCCGAACGCGCCGACGTGCTGCTGGAGGGTTTCCGGCCGGGCGTCATGGAGCGGCTCGGTCTCGGGCCGGAACCCGTGCTCGTGCGCAATCCGAAGCTCGTCTATGCGCGGCTGACCGGCTGGGGCCAGACCGGCCCGCTGGCGGAGGCGGCCGGCCACGATATCAACTATCTGGCGCTGACCGGTGCGCTCCGCGCCATCGGCCCGCCCGCCGGCCCACCCGCGCCGCCGCTCAATCTCGCCGGCGATTTCGGCGGCGGCGCGCTCTATGCGGCCTTCGGCATTCTGGCGGCGCTGTTCGAGCGGGGACGCTCGGGACGGGGCCAGGTCGTCGATGCCGCCATGGTGGACGGGGCCGCGTCGCTGATGACCTTCGTGCAGGGGCTCATGGCCGCCGGCTGGTGGCGCGACGAGCGCGAGGCGAACCTGATCGACGGCGGCGCGCCCTTCTACCGCTGCTACGAGACAAGGGACGGCAAATGGGTCGCGCTCGGCGCCATCGAGCCCGAGTTCTACGACGCCTTCCTGCGCCTGACGGGCCTCGACGGCGAGGACCTGGCGAAGCGCATGGACCGGGACTGCTGGCCGGAGCTGACCGAACGCTTCCGGCGGCTCTTCCTGACGAAGACGCGCGAGGAGTGGTGCGCGCTGCTGGAAGGCACGGACGCCTGTTTCGCCCCGGTGCTGACCCTGGAGGAAGCCCCGGCCCACCCGCACATGGCGGCGCGGGGCGCGCTCGCCGCCAGCCACGGCATCCACCAGTCCGCCCCCGCGCCCCGCTTCTCGCGCACGCCCGGCCGGCTCTCCCGCCCGCCGCCCGCCCCCGGCGAGGACACGCGCGCGGCGCTCGCCGACTGGGGGCTGGACGAAGCGGGGGTGGACACGCTCATCGCCTCCGGCGCGGCCTTGCAGGCGGAGCCGCCGGAGGGGTAATACCGGTTGGACTCCATGAGCGGGAACAGGGCGGCGGGCCGTTGAAGGCGATGTTTTGTTCGCTGTTTATGAAATAATTCAGAAATTATCTTGACCGCGGAGCGTTCCGTGCCAATATGGAGCGGGAGGAAGGACGCGGCATCCGCGCGGGGCCGCTTCCTCTTCCGTTTCGCGCCGGCGCGAAAAAACACCCCCGAAAAACAGACGGGAGACGTGCGCCCTGCGCCTGCCTCGCACGCGCGGGCAATCAGGCGCGCGAACCGCGCCGCCGCGAAACGCGCGCCCGCGCCCGCACACGCCCGCGCCCGCGATACGCGCGAAACAGGGTCCCGCTGCATGGGTCGAGCCGGCGGCGGGAGGAACGGAACGAAGAGGGATCGAGAGGAGAAACCCATGCCGAAGACGCAGAGCCGGGGAACCGGGACGGAATGCCCCGCGCCCCTGTCCGGAAACCACGGCGATATGCCGGACCAGGCGACAGCCTATGCGCCGGCCGCATCCGGATCATGACAGAACATGACATCTCATGACATTTCGCAGGGGGTCGCGGCTTCCGGCCTGCCCGCTCGGCCCGGCGGACGGCGGCGGCGGGCCGGATCAGAGCTTTCGGGCCAGCAGCCTCACGCCGCCCAGATTGCCGCCCCGAAAGAGCCGCGCGATGGTCGAATAGAAATCGTCGAGCCCGGCGAACACCTCTTCGCCGTGCAGGGCGGTCTCATGCTTGCGGTTGGCGCGGTAGGCCAGCGCCCGCTCCACCACATGGCCGATCCAGGACGCCGTCACGTCTTCGAGGGCGACCTGGGTAAAGCCCGCCCGGTCGAGGTCGCGCCGCAGTTCGTCCAGCCGGGGAAGGCCGCGGCTGTACACCTTGGCGGCGAGGGTCTCGCGCTCGTCGTCGGTAAGCGTTCCGCGCTCGAAATAATCCTCCACATACATGCCGCCGCCGGGGGCGAGCGCTTCGTGGCAGCGCCGGTAGAGGCGTTCGCGCTCGGGGATGTGCAGGAAGACCAGCCAGGCGAAGAGCGCATCGAAGCCGCCGGCGGGCACCGGTCCTTCGAGAATGTCGCCGTTCCGGTGGGACACGAGATGCGCGAGGCCGCAGCGCTCGGTCAGCCGGGACGCGACCTCGTGCAGGTCGGGCTGGAGTTCGAGCGCGGTGACGCGGCACCCGGCCCGGCTGGCGATGAACCGGGCCGGGCCGCCGAGCCCCGAGCCGACATCGAGAACCCGGTGGCGCGGCTCGAGGGCGAGCCGGGCGATCCCCTCGTCCACCGCGTCCGTGCCGCCATAGTGGTACTGGTCGAACTGCCAGAGCACGCCCGGCGGAACCGGCTCCCCGTCCGCGATCCCGGCATGGCGAAGCTGGGCATATACCCGCTCTACCCGCGAGTAGAGCTTCATGGTCTTGATGGTTTCGTCGGTCATCCGCTCTCCGGGAACGCTCAGGCAGGGGCCGGGCTATGCGGTGCGGCCCGCTCTGCGGAAGGCGGAGCCGGCGCTTTCGGGCTGGTCCGAGCGGAAGACGAGGTCGTCCACGGGCTCGCCGGACTCGTAGCGGGCGACCAGCTCGTCCGGGTCGAAGGGCTGGCCCACGGGGTCGCGCGCGAAGGTATCGCTGCGCATGAACGCGCCGGCCGCGGCCAGGTCCATCGCGTCGATCTGGAACTCCAGCCCGTTGCCGTCCGGATCGCGGTAATACATGGAGAGCGTGAGCCCGTGCCGGATGGGGCGCCAGGGCAGGATGCCCATGCCCTTCAGCCGCTTGTAGGTGTCGAGCAGCTCGCCGAGGTCCCTCCAGGTGTAGGCGACATGGTTGACGCCGGCCTCGCCCGGCTGCCGTTCCGGGGCGCCTTCCGCCGCCGGCCCCAGATTGATGAAGGCGAACCGGTGATGCTCGTCATCGTAGGTCAGGAAGGCGAGCCGCCCGTCCCGGTGCTGGGTCCGCGCCTCGAAGACGCGGGCATACCAGTCGATCATCTCCTCGAAGCGATGGGTGTTGTAGACGATGTGGGCGAATTTGCTGGGCGCGACCATCTCTGCCTCCCCGGATGACTTCGCGTTTGCGGCCGTGCCGTCACACCGCGACCGGCGGGTCGGTTTCGCTGGTCGCCAGCATCTCGGCGTCCGTCATGGCCAGGATCTTCTCGTACCTGCCGGGCGGGTAGTTGTTCATGTGCGGACCCGGCGCATCGGGCCCCGGCTGCGGCACGGCGCCGCCGCTGTCCTCGAAGTCCGAGGAGGTCTTGTAGCGGGCGAGCTCCACGCCGCTTATGCCCGCCAGCTCGACCACTTCCGGGTCGATCCACGCCTCGGCGTTTATCGGCGCGTTCGAATAGGACAGCTCCAGTGCGAGATTCTCGGGACCCGCGAAATAGATCGACTTGCAGAAGCCGTGGTCCCGCGGCCCGATGACCGGCACGCCCTTGGCGCGCAGCCGGTCCTTCATCGCCATCAGCTCCGCCTCTCCGCCTACCCGGAACGCGACATGCTGCATGGTGCCGGCGGCGCAGTTGGCGCCGGCATTGCCGGCGTGTGTCCGGCCGACCTCGGCCGGAATGTCCTTGATGGCGTCGTTCTGCACGAGCGCGATCGAACTCTCGTCATTCAGGCGCAGGAAACCGTGGAAGGTGTTCTCGACGCCGTGCATCCAGTAAAGCGCCACCAGCTCCATGCCGAGCTTGTCGGTGAAGAACTCGATCTGGGTCTTGATGTCCGCGGTGGTGATGGCCAGGTGGTGCAGGCCGTCGATCCTGTTCATGGCGTATCTCCCGACATGTCCGCCGGCCTCCGGCGGAAAGGGCGTCGCTCACGAACAGCATCGGCCGGTGCTGCCCGATTTCCAACCCCAATCTTGCGCCGGGCCTGTCAGCAGGGGTCAGGCGTCCCCGTCAGACGCGGCGGCCGCGGCCGCCGCTTCGAGGTCGAAGGCGTCGTAGCGGTAGAGCCAGTCGAGGGTGCGACTGCGGGAGGCGCCAAGCGTCCGGTTGCGCTCGGCCGCCGCCTCGCCGCGCATGTGGAAGAGTTCGGCATTGCGGCGCGATCCGGTCTGGATGCGGGCGGTCCGGGCGCGGCGCAGGTCTTCGTAGCGTTTCAGGCTTGCCGCCGTATCGCCGCCCGCAGCAAGGCACCCGGCCAGCACGGCGCCGTCCTCGATGGCCATGGCGGCGCCTTGCGCCATGAACGGCAGGGTCGCGTGGCAGGCGTCGCCCAGCAGCGTGACCCGGTCCCGGCCCCATCGCGGCATGGGCGGGCGGTCGAACAGCGCCCACTTGTAGCAGGCGTCCGGGTCCATGGCATCGATCAGCCGCTGGATCCCGTCATGCCAGCCGGCGAAGTCGCGCCTGAGTTCCCCGCGGTCGCCGCGCTCGGTCCAGGATTCGCGCTCCCAGCCCTGCTTCTCGACCACGCAGACGCAGTTCACCAGGTCGCCGCGGCGCACATAGTAGTGGACGACATGACCGCCCGGCCCCAGCCAATTGGAGGAAACCGGGCGCACGAAGCCCTCCGGCAGGCGCGACGCCGGCACCAGGCCGCGCCAGGCGACCGTGCCGGTGAAGGCCGGCGACTCCGGACCGAACAGGAAAGCGCGGACCGCCGAGTGGATGCCGTCCGCGCCGACCAGCGCCCGGCCCCGGTAGCGGGCGCCGCCGGCAGCGACCGAGACCCCGCCGGCGGACTGCCCGATGCCGCCCACCTCCGCACCGGCATACAGCGCGATGCGCGGTTCGGCGGCGGCGGCCTTCGCCAGCACGCCGATCAGGTCCGCCCGGTGGATATGGTAGTAGGGATAGCCGTAGCGGCGGCGCAGCCCTTCGCCCAGTTCGTTCTCGTATATCGTCTCGCCGCTCGACCAGTCGCGCATCTGGCCCGCGACCGGCAGGAAGGCGACCGCCTCCAGGGCTTCCGCCAGGCCGAGCCGGTGCAGCACCCGGTTGCAATTGGGGCTGAGCTGGATGCCTGCGCCGATTTCGCCGAACGCCGGCGCCGCCTCGAATACGCGCACGCCGAAGCCCTTTGCGGCCAGGCAGAGCGCCGCCGTCAGCCCGCCGATCCCGCCGCCGGCAATCAGGATGTCATCGTCGGCTATGGGCCGGGCTCCGCGTCCACATTGCCGGCGGGCCGGGAGAGCGTGCGGGCCACCGCATCGGCCCAGCGCGCGCGGGCGGGGGCGGGATCGCCGCCGGGCTCGAAACGCCGGTCGGGCGCAGGCGCGGCCTCGCGCGGGTCGGAGAACACGCCCGCGCCCAGGCCCGCCAGCACCGCCGCGCCCCAGGCCGTGGTCTCGGTGACGGCCGGGCGTTCGACCGCGAGGCCGGCAATGTCGGCGAGCGTCTGTGCGAACCAGTCATTGGCGCTCATTCCGCCGTCGATCCGCAACAGCGCCGGTTCGAGGCCGTCGGCGGCGGCCGCGTCCAGCAGGTCCGCCGTCTGGTGCGCAGCGGCTTCGAGCGCGGCGCGGGCAAGGTCCGCCGGCCCCGTGTCGCGCGTCAGGCCGAAGATCGCGCCGCGGGCCTCCGCATCCCACCAGGGCGCGCCCAGGCCGACAAAGGCCGGCACCATCACGACGCCGCTCTCGCCCGCGCCCCGCGCCAGCGACTCCGTCTCCGCCGCATCGGCGATGACGCCCAGCCCGTCCCGCAGCCATTGCACCGCCGCCCCGGCGACGAACACCGCGCCTTCGAGCGCATAGCTCGCCCGGCCGTCGAGTTCGAGCGCGATGGTGGTCAGCAGGCGGTGTTGCGAAGCGGCGGGCTCGGCTCCCGTGTGCGCCAGCAGGAAACAGCCGGTGCCGTAGGTGCTCTTGATGTCACCGGCGTCGAGGCAGCCCTGGCCAAGCGTGGCCGCCTGCTGGTCGCCCGCCATGCCGGCGATCGGCACGGGCGCGCCCAGAATGTCCGTCGTGCCGAAACCGTCGGCATTGCCGCGCACCTCCGGCAGCACGGATTCCGGAACCCGGAAGAGGTCGAGAAGCTCCGGGCTCCAGGCGCGCTTGCGGATGTCGAAGAGGTTGGTGCGCGACGCGTTGGTGATGTCCGTCGCGTGGACGCGCCCGCCGGTCAGCCGCCAGGCGAGGAAGCTGTCCACCGTGCCGAAGGCAAGGTCGCTGCGTTCGCGCGCGCCGGGCAGCCTGTCGAGCAGCCAGGCGAGCTTGGTCGCCGAGAAATAGGGGTCGATCAGCAGGCCGCTGCGTTCGGCGACGAAGGGTTCGAGCCCGTCGGCGCGCAGCCGTTCGCATTCGGGCGCCGTGCGCCGGTCCTGCCAGACGATGGCGTCGTGGAGGCAGGCGCCCGTCGCGCGGTCCCAGAGCAGTGCGGTCTCGCGCTGGTTGGTGATGCCGATGGCGACCGGAAGCGCGCCCGCAGCCGCTTCCCGCAACACGGCCACGCTGGCGGACCAGATCTCTTCCGGGTCGTGCTCCACCCAGCCGTCGGCGGGGTAGCTCTGGCGGAGTTCGCGCTGGGCGACTCGCAACGGCACCCCCGAGGCGTCGAACAGGATCGCGCGGGTCGAGGTGGTGCCCTGGTCGAGGGCGAGCAGCAGCGGGGCGGAAGCCATGGCGGCTATGCTATGGAAGCTTCCCCCTGTCCTGCAACCGGACGAAAGGCCGCCGCCCATGCCGCGCTTTGCCGCCAATATCTCGATGCTCTTCACCGAGCATGAGTTCCTCGACCGCTTCGACGCCGCCCGGAGGGCGGGCTTCGGGGCGGTCGAGTTCCTGTTCCCCTACGAGTTTGCGCCGGACGAGGTCGCGAAAGCGAAGGCGGACGCAGGCGTGGAGACCGTGCTGTTCAACATGCCGCCGGGCGACTGGCAGGCAGGCGAGCGCGGCCTGGCGGCCGTGCCGGGACGCGAGGCGGCGTTCGCGGAGGCGCTGGAGACGGCGGCCGGCTGGGCGGAGGTGCTGGAGAGCCCGCGCGTGCATGTCCTGGCCGGCATTCCGGGTGCGGCGGCGGAAGCGACGGGCGAGGCCGAGGCGGTCTATGTCGCCAACCTGAAACATGCCGCCGCCCGGCTCGGCGAGCGTCATGTGTCCATCGAGCCGATCAACCGGAGGGACATTCCGGGCTTCTTCCTCAACCGCCAGGACGACGCGCACCGCATCCGCGCCGCGGTCGGCGCGGAGACCGTCCGGGTGCAGATGGACCTCTACCACTGCCAGATCGTCGAGGGCGATGTCGCCACGCGGCTCCGCGACTACCTGCCGGGCGGCGGCGTCGGCCACATGCAGATCGCCGGCGTGCCCGGGCGTCACGAGCCGTCGGTCGGCGAGATGTACTACCCCTACCTCTTCAAGACGATCGACGAGCTGGGCTATGAGGGCTGGATCGGCTGCGAATACAGGCCGCGCGCCGGCACGGTGGAAGGGCTCGGCTGGGCCAAGGCCTACGGGATCGGGTGAACGGCGGCCACCAGCTAACCGCCTCCGCCGCCCTGCAAACTCAGCGGCACCTTCGCCAAGCCCGCTTCCACCGGCAACCAAAGCGCCAGTTCGGGAAAGTAAAGGACGATCATGATGCCAACGACCTGCAGGGATACGAACGGAATGATGCCGTAATAGATCTCCTGCATCTTGACCGTGGCCGGCGCCACGCCCTTCATATAGAAGAGCGCGAAACCGAACGGAGGTGTCAGGAAGGAGGTTTGCAGGTTAACCGCTACGAGAATTGCAAACCAGTATATGACCTGAGCTTCGATGAAGTCCTTCTCCGCCAGGTTCATCCCGTCCGACACATCATAGCCGAGATGGCCGGCGAACGCCGGCGCAAACGCGCGGATGACCGGGGCGAAGACCGGCAGGATGATGAGGGTGATTTCCAGGAAATCGAAGAAGAAGCCGAGCAGGAAGACGGCGAACATCAGCAGGAACAGCAGCGCCCAGGGCCCGAGATCGAGCCATTCTATGAACTCGATAATCAGGTCTTCGCCGTAAACGGCCCGGAAAATGGAGGAAAACGCCGTGGCGCCGATGAAGATAAAGAAGATCATCGCCGTCGTCAGACCCGTGCGATGGCATACCTCCCGCACCACCCGCCAGGTCAACGTGCCGTTCATGTAGGCGAGCACCAGCGACCCGAAAGCGCCGACTCCAGCGGCCTCGGTCGGCGTCGCCCAGCCGGCGAAAATGGAACCGAGCACCATGACGATAAGGAATATCGGCGGCACGAATCCGCGCAATATTCCTCCGAAAAGCGTCTCGCCTTCGCCTTTCCCCACGACCATGGAGATAATGAAGATTGCCAGAAACGCTACAAGCGGCCAGTTAACCTGGTCGGTCAACTCCACTTCATCCGCCAGCCATGTGACGACCAAGATCGCGGCGCATATCAGGAAGAACCGCCCTATGCGCAAAATGCTGGACGGCTGCAAATCGATTTCGTCTTCCCGAATCGGCGGCGCCAGGCTCGGATTGATCGTCGCACGCGTGGAGATATAGACGATGTAGAGGCCCGACAGGACCAGCCCCGGCAATATCGCCCCGACGAAGAGGTTACCGACGGAAACCGCAAGCAAATTGGCCATCAGCACCAGCATGATCGATGGCGGTATGAGAATGCCCAGCGTGGCCGATGCGGCAATCGTGCCCGTTGCAAGGGGCGCGTGGTAGCCGCGTTGCAGCATGGTCGGCAGGGCCAGCAATGTCATCATGACGACCGATGCGCCGATGATGCCGGTGGTGGCCGCCATGATCGTGCCCATCACCGTGACCGAAAGGGCAAGCCCGCCCGGCACTCTTTTCAACATGATCTGCAGGATGTGCAGGAGATGGGCGGCCACATTGGACCGTTCCAGCATCGTGCCCATAAACACGAAACACGGGATCGCCACCAGGATCGGGTTCTGGATCGCGCCCGATTGTCCGTCGCCGCCGTAACTGCGGTTGACCGCGTTAAAGAACTCCTTGAAAGAAATCGAATCGATCCAGGTGCCAAGCAGTGCAAAGATCAGTGCGATACCGCCGAGGGCGAATGCCACAGGCAGCCCCGTGAACAACGCCAGCGCCAACGCCAGGAACATGTAGGCGCCGATATACTCGTAAAGATGGTCGTCTATGAGCCATTCCCAGGTTTCCGCAAGCATTTCCATCGATCAGCGTCCTTCCGGTTCGCTTGCGGTACCGTCGTTCTGAGACTGCGCCAGGATCAGCTTGGGCAGCGCGTCCGCATCGGAAAAAAACTGCAGCGCGGCTTCAGCGTCCGCCTGCGCCTTCTCATCGCCGTAAAGAAAATCGATACACCGCAATAATGTTGCGAGAGCCGCAAGAAAAGCAATACAGAAGCCCCAGACGAGAAACGATTTGATGATCCAGCGCCATCCAAGCCCGACCATCGATTCGGAGCCTTCCCAGCCCTTTAACGAGGCCACGAAAAAGTCCCACGAAAATCCGATCATTACCATGAGAAACGGGATGGCAAAGATAGTAATCCCTAAGGCCTCTATCCATGCTTGTCGCCGGCGTGAGGCGTTTTCACGAAAAATATCTACACGCACATGGGCGTTCAGCATATAGCCGAAACCGAGTGTCATCAAAAGCAGAATGCCGTGAACGTGCCACTGCAGGTCTTGAAGGATAAACGAAACGGAAAAGCCGTAGGTCTCGGTGATTTCAGCATTGCGGACCTTGATAAACTCGATCTTTCTTGTGATGACATCGAACATAATCATCGCGATTAGCGGCAGAATAATCCAACTGGTCGTTTTTCCCACCCAGATTACCAGATTACCGGCTGCGTCGCTGACATAGCGGAGGAGCCAACTGAACCCCATTGCCACCAGGCCCAGAAAAATCCCAAAGAGCCCGGTCGACAAGAACAAGGGTCGCCAGAGGTCCGACCAGGCAGCGCCAAGCACGGAGAAGAAGAAGATCAGGGCCGCGACTAGTGAGAGGCTGGTTCTTCTGGTCATTTGAAACGCACTTTCGACGCGACTATGGGACAGCCAAGCCAAAACGACCGGCCGCTGATGCGCCGGTCGCCGCGCAGGCCGCTCCCGAAGCGGGAGCGGCCTCATATGGCGGGGGAGTTACGGCTTCAGATAGCCGCGGGTTCCCCAGACCTGGTAGTCGGCGTGGAACTTGGAGAAGTGGTCCCAAAGACTTGCGACATCGGGGTTCGCGGCAATCTCCTCCTGGAGCACCTCTTCCCACTTGGCCCGGAACTGCGCGATGACCTCGTCGGACCAGGTCATGTTTGTGACGCCGTCCTTCTCGTTGGCGATCATCGCAGCGGCCTGCAGGGCTTCGCCATCGGCGAACTCATGCTTCATGTTGGCGTCGCATGCGCTCTCGAACATGGCCTTGTGCGGATCGGACAACGCGTTCCACGAGTCCATGTTGACGAGTATCTCGCCGGTCGTGGACTGCTGGTGCCAGCCCGGGAAGTAGTTGTATTTCGCGATCTGGTAGAAGCCGAGCGTCCGGTCGATCGCCGGCATCGAGAACTCGGTTGCGTCGATCGTGCCGAGCTCCAGCGCCGGATAGATGTCGCCGCCGGCGAGCTGCTGGGTTGCGACGCCGAACTTCTGCATGACCTTCGCGCCCATGCCGAAGAAGCGCATCTTCAGGCCCTTCAACTGGTCCAGGCTCTCGATCGGCTCGCGGAACCAACCGGAGGTCTCGGGCGGGATCATCATGCAGTAGAAGTACTTGATGTTGTCCTTGGCGTAGAGCTCGGTGGCGATGTCCACGCCGCCGCCTTCGGACAGCATCCAGGCGTTGAACTCAAGCGCGCCCGGACCGAACGGCCAGGTGGAGAGGAAGGCGAACGCCGAATTCTTGCCCTGATTGGCGCCCGGCGTGCCGTAGGCGGCGTCGAACGCGCCCTGGCTGATCGGGTCGTAATAGGCGTATCCGCCGGCAAGCGCGCCCGGCTCGAATACCTTGATGTCGAAGTCGCCGTCGGACATCCGGCGCACCGAGTCCGCAATGCGATGGGCGACCGGCCCGATCACGGCAATGTTCTCGGCGAAGGCCGAGTGCATCTTCCAACGCACTTTCTTCGCTTCGGCGTCGCCGGCAACGCCGAACGCCATCGCGCCGACGAGGCCGAGAGCGGCGGCCTTTAGGAGTTTGTGAGTCAAGGTGTCCTCCCTCTTTACCTTTTAAGGTCAGGTAATGCGCATCCCACCTTTCCGGGCGAGCGTGCTGCGCGCACTCAATAACAGAAAAGCTTTCTGCTTGCGACTCTGGCGGCGGTACCTTCCGTCGCAGGACCGACTCGCGCGCAAGCACGGGCCGACCGATGGGTCCGCCGGTCCGTTTTTCGGCTCAGACGCGCTCCGCGACATAGGTGCCGGGGGCGTCGCAGAGGGCTGGCAGCGCGCCTTCGCCGGGGATGCGCGCCGGCACCTGGGCTCCCGACGATCGCGAGATCCACCCGGCCCAGTCGGGCCACCACGAACCCGGCCTTTCCGCAGCGCGCTCCAGCCAGGATTCGTTGTCCTTCAGCATCTGCCGATGGGTCCAGTGGCTGTATTTTCCGGCTGCCGGCGGATTGACGATGCCGGCGATATGGCCGGACGCCGCCAGCACGAAGCGCACCGGCCCGCCATAGCGCCTCGCACCCCGATAGACGCCGGGCCAGGGCGCAATATGGTCCTCGCGCGTGCCGACGACATAGGTGCGGGTTTTCACCGCCGAGAGGTCGAGCCGCTCGCCCGCGACCTCCAGCGCGCCCGGCTCGGCCAGCGCGTTGTCCATATACATGCGGCGCAGGTAGAAGCTGTGCATCCGCTTCGGCATCCGCGTCGAATCGGCGTTCCAGAACAACAGGTCGAACGGCACCGGGTCGCGGCCGAGCAGATAATTGGAGATCACAAAGGACCATATCAGGTCGTTGGCGCGCAGCATGTTGAAGGTGGTCGCCATGTCGGCGCCTTCCAGAACGCCGCCGGCCTTGTCCATCCGCGCTTCCAGCGCGGCCACCTGCTCTTCGTCGATGAACACGCCAAGCTCGCCGGCCTCGCTGAAATCGACCAGCGAGGCGAAATAGGTGGCGCTCTCGATGGGAGTCTCGCCGCGCGCCGCCAGCCAGGCGAGCGTGACCGCCAGCAGCGTGCCGCCGAGGCAATAGCCGATGGCGTTCGCGCGCCGCGCCCCGGTTATCCGCTCGATGGCGTCGAGCGCGGCGAGCGGACCTTCGATCATGTAATCGTCGAACGATTTGTCCGAGAGCCGGGAGTCAGGGTTCACCCAGGAGATGACGAAAACGGTATGGCCCTGCTCGACCGCCCATCTCACGAAGGAGTTTTCGGGCGCCAGGTCCAGGATGTAGAACTTGTTGATCCAGGGCGGAACGATCAACAGCGGCACCTCGTGGACCGTCTCCGTGGCCGGCTCATACTGGATGAGCTCCATGAGATCCGTGCGCAGCACGACCTTGCCCGGCGTGACGGCGACATTGCGGCCGACCTCGAATGCCGACATGTCGGTCTGCGCGATGCGGAGCTGTCCCTTGCCCGCCTCCAGGTCGCGCAGCAGGTTCTCGAAGCCGCGCAGGAGATTCTCCCCGTTGCTGTCCAGCGTCTCGCGCAGCACTCTGGGGTTGGTGGCGGCGAAATTGGTCGGAGCCATCGCATCCACGAACTGGCGCGTGTAGAAGGCGACCTTGTCGGCCTCGTGCCGGGCGGCGTCCCCGGCCTCCGGCAGGCTGCCGAGGAGGAAGCGCGATGAAAGCAGATAGGACTGCTTGATGAAGTCGAAAACGAAATTCTCCTGCCAGGCGGCATCCTTGAAGCGGCGGTCGCCCGGCTCGGGCTCGACGACAGGCGCCGCCGGCTCGCCGCCCATCATCCGGCGGGCCGTGTCCTGCCAGAGATTCGCATACTGCCGGGCGAGTTCCGCCTGGGCGGTCATCATCCGCGCCGGGTCGGCCATCATCCGCGCCGTCATGTCGAGGAAGGCCCTGCCGATGCCGAGCGGGTCCGGGTCGGGCGCGCCCGCCTCGGCCCCGTGCCGGGCGGCGAATTCCGCCGCCACGCGCTGGCTCCGTTCCGTGATCTCCCTGAAGCGTTCGGCGAGCGCATCCTGGTCGGGTGTGCCGGTCATGGGGCCGTCTCCAGCAATGGTCCGGATCGATAATAGTCCGAGAGCATTATTGCGATGCAGCATAAAATTGTCGCAGTGCGGAATTGCCGTGCTGCTCGCGGGCTGCGCCGTGCTGGACGACACGCCGCCGCCTGCCGGGCGGCTGGCGGACGAGGAGCGCATCCAGCGCGAGCGCCCCTGGCCCGACCTTGCCGATGTCCCGTCCGAGCCGCGCCCCGGCTCCGACCCCGCCGCCATCGCGGCGCTCCGGGCACAGCTGGAGGCGGAGCGCGACGCACACGAAGCGGAGCGCGCCTGTCCGCCCGGCCGCGCAGGCAAGGACGGGAAGTGCATGGAATAGCGCGGCGCAATTGCTATAAACGCGCCGCCCCCCGTTTCCGGAGACCGGAGGCCATGGAACGCGAATTCCACCGAATCCGGCGGCTGCCGCCCTATCTCTTCGCCGAGGTGAACGAGATGAAGGCCCGCGCGCGCGCCGCCGGCGAGGACATCATCGATTTCGGCATGGGCAATCCCGACCGGCCGACCCCGCCGCATATCGTGGAAAAGATGGTGGAGACGGTCCGCGACCCCCGCGCCCACCGCTACTCGACCTCGCGCGGCATCCCGGGACTGCGGCGGGCGATCGCGGCCTATTACGACCGGCGCTTCGGCGTGGAGATCGACCCCGAACGGGAAGCCGTCGTCACGCTCGGCTCCAAGGAGGGGCTCGCCAATCTGGCCCAGGCGATCTCCTCGCCGGGCGATATCGTGCTGGTGCCGAACCCCTCCTATCCGATCCACCCCTACGGCTTCATCATCGCCGGCGCGTCGGCCCGGCATATCCCGGTGGGGCCCGGTTACGACTTCATGGCCGAACTGGAGCGCGCGGCGCGCCATTCGGTGCCGCCGCCGACTGCGCTCCTCCTGAACTATCCCTCCAACCCGACGGCGGAGGTGGCCGACCTCGACTTCTACGGCGAGGTGGTGGACTTCTGCCGCCGGCACGGGATCTGGATCATCTCCGACCTCGCCTACGCGGAGATCTATTTCGACGGCCGGCCGCCGCCGTCGGTGCTCCAGGTGCCCGGCGCGCGCGATGTTGCGGTGGAGTTCACCTCGCTTTCGAAGACCTATTCCATGCCGGGCTGGCGGGTCGGCTTCTGCGTCGGCAATGCGCGGCTCGTCGGCGCGCTTGCGCGGGTGAAGTCCTATCTCGACTACGGTGCGTTCACGCCGATCCAGGTCGCTGCGGTGGCGGCGCTGAACGGGCCGCAGGACTGCGTGGAGGAGCTGCGCGCGCTCTACCGGGAGCGGCGCGACACGCTGGTGAGTGCCTTCGGGCAGGCCGGCTGGGAAGTGCCGCCGCCGCCGGCGACCATGTTCGCCTGGGCGCCGCTGCCGCCGGCGCTCGCCGGCATGGGCTCGCTGGAATTCTCCAAGTTGCTGCTGCGCGAGGCGAAGGTCGCCGTTTCGCCGGGCGTGGGCTTCGGCGAATATGGCGAGGGGTTCGTGCGCATGGCGCTGGTGGAAAACCGGCAGCGCATCCGCCAGGCCGCGCGCGGCGTCAGGCAGTTCCTGGCAGCCGCCGAAGCCTTTGCCGGGGAGGCGGGACAGCACGTCGCCGCGGCCGGGCGATGACCGCGCTCAGGCTTGCCGTCGCCGGCCTCGGAACGGTGGGAGCCGGTCTCGTCCGGCTCATCGAGCGCGAGGCCGGCCTGCTGGAACTCAGGGCCGGGCGCCGGATCGAGATCGTCGATGTCTCCGCGCGCGAACGCGGTCGGGACCGGGGCGTATCCCTCGACCGCTACCGCTGGCATGACGACGCCGTCGCCATGGCGCGGAGCACGGAGGCCGATGTCGTCGTCGAGCTGATCGGCGGTTCCGACGGGCCGGCCAAGGCGGTTTGCGAGGCGGCGCTCGCCGCCGGCCGCCATGTCGTCACCGCCAACAAGGCGCTGCTCGCCCATCATGGCGCGGACCTCGCCCGGGCGGCGGAAGCGGCTGGCGCCGCGCTCTGCTGGGAGGCCGCCGTCGCCGGCGGCATACCGGTCGTCAAGGCCGTGCGCGAGGGCTTTGCCGGCAACGAAATCCAGCGTGTGATGGGTATCCTGAACGGCACATGCAACTACATGCTCTCGGACATGCGCCGGACGGGACGCGACTTCGCGACCGTTCTCAAGGAAGCGCAGGACCTGGGCTACGCCGAGGCCGACCCGGGCTTCGACATCGACGGCGTGGACGCCGCCCACAAGCTCGCCATCCTCGCGAGCCTCGCTTTCGGTACCGAGGTCGATCTGGCGGCCGTTCATGTCGAGGGCATCCGCAGCGTCTCCGCGCTCGACATCGCCTTCGCGGAGGAGCTCGGATACCGGATCAAGCTTCTGGGGATCGCGCGCCGGTCGGATGCCGGGCTGGAGCAGCGCGTCCATCCCTGCATGGTGCCGGTCGAGGCGCCGATCGCGCATGTGGACGGAGTGCTCAACGCCGTCGTGGTCGAGGGCAGCCAGGTCGGCCGCACCGTGCTCGAAGGCCCCGGCGCCGGGGCAGGGCCGACTGCTTCGGCCGTCGCCGCCGACATCATCGACATCGCGCGGGGCTTCCGGGCGCCGGCCTTCGGCGTGCCGGCCGCGGCATTGAAACCGCTGCAGGCGGCGCCGATGGAAGCGCATCGGGGCGCCTACTATATCCGCCTCATGGTGATGGACCGCCCGCGCGTGCTCGCGTCCGTCGCCTCCAGCTTGGGCGCGCACGGCATTTCCATCGAGTCGGTCCTGCAGCGGGGCCGGGCGCCGGAGGGGCGCGTGCCGGTCGTGATCGTCACGCACGAGACGGAGGAGCGCGACCTGAAGGCCGCGCTTGCCGAAATCGCGCGCCAGGACGCGGTGACCGAACCGCCGCTTTCGATCCGCATCGAGGCCCTGTAGCGAAACCGGAAGGAGGCCCGATCCATGCCGGACACACCGTCCGCAACCGACAGCGCCAGGGCCGCGATGGACCGCAACCTTGCGCTGGAAGCCGTGCGGGTCACGGAAGCCGCCGCGCTCGCAGCGTCGCGCCTGATGGGCCGCGGGGACGAAAAGGCCGCCGACCAGGCGGCGGTGGACGCCATGCGACGGGCGCTCAACGACCTGACCATCGACGGCACCGTGGTAATCGGCGAAGGAGAGCGCGACGAGGCGCCGATGCTCTATATCGGCGAGCGGGTCGGCGCCGGCGGCCCGAAGATCGACATCGCGCTCGACCCGCTGGAAGGCACCACGATCACCGCCAAGGGCGGGTCGAACGCGCTTGCCGTCATCGCCATGGCGGAAGAAGGCGGCTTCCTCCATGCGCCCGACGTCTACATGGACAAGATCGCCGTGGGCGCGGACCTGCCGGAAGGAGTGGTCGATCTCGACCGGAGCCCGGCGGACAACCTGGCGGCGCTGGCGGAGGCCAAGGGCCTGGCCGTTGCCGACCTCGTGGTCTGCATTCTCGACCGGCCCCGGCACGAAGACCTGATTGGCGCGGTACGCGACGCCGGTTCGCGCATCCAGCTCATCCAGGACGGCGACGTCTCCGGCGTCATCGCCACCTCGCGGCCGGACAGCGGCATCGATATCTACATGGGCTCGGGCGGCGCGCCGGAGGGCGTGCTGGCGGCGGCGGCGCTGCGCTGCATCGGCGGGCAGTTCCAGGGCCGGCTGCTGTTCCGCAACGACGATGAGCGCGCCCGCGCCGAGCGCATCGGCATCCAGGACCTGCACCGGAAATACGGCCTGCTGGAACTTGCCAGCGGCGACGTGATGTTCGCCGCAACGGGCGTGACCTCCGGCACGATGCTGCGCGGCGTGCGCCGCTTCGCCGGCGGCGGCTACACGCACTCCATGATCATGCGCTCCAAGAGCGGCACCGTGCGGACCGTCGAGGCCTGGCACAATTTCGACCGCAAGACCGGCTTCGACGCCGTGGATGCCTGAACCCTTCCTCGGCATTGCGCGCTCGCTCGGGGGCCGGGCCTGGCGCGAGCGGCCGGGCGATGCGAGGACGGCGGCGGCGATCGCCCAAAGGGAAGGGCTGCCGGAGATTGCCGCGCGGGTGCTCGCCAACCGGGGGGTGACGGCCGAAACGGCGGCGGCCTTCCTCGATCCGAAGCTGAGGACCACCCTGCCGGACCCGTCGGGTCTCAAGGACATGGACCTCGCGGCCGAACGGCTCGCCGACGCCGCCGAAGCCGGCGAAACGGTCGCGGTCTTCGCCGACTACGACGTGGACGGCGCGACCTCGGCCGCGCTGCTTTCCCGTTTTCTCGGCGCGGCGGGCGGCGCGGCAACGGTCCATGTGCCGGACCGGCTGACGGAGGGCTACGGCCCGAACGAAGCGGCGTTCGACCGGTTCGCGGAAGCCGGATGCAGGCTCGTGCTGCTGGTCGATTGCGGCACCACCGCCTTCGCGCCGCTCGCCCATGCGGCGCGGATCGGCCTCGAATGCGTCGTGCTCGACCATCATCTGCCGGAGGCCCGGCTTCCGGAGGCGCTGGCCGTGGTGAACCCCAACCGCATGGACGAGACCGGCACGCTCGGCGGACTTGCCGCCGTCGGGGTCGTCTTCCTGCTGGCCGTCGCGGCCAACCGGGCGCTCCGCCGGCGCGGGCATTACCGCTACCGGCCGGAACCCGACCTGCGCGAATGGCTCGACCTCGTGGCGCTCGGCACGGTGGCGGACGTGATGGAGCTGACCGGCCTCAACCGGACATTCGTCGCGCGCGGCCTCGAAGTGCTGGCCCGGAGGGGCAATCCCGGCATCGCCGCGCTGCTTGCCGCGGCCGGGGTCGAGCGGCGGCCGGGCGCCTACCATCTGGCCTTCGTGCTCGGCCCCCGGATCAATGCCGGCGGGCGCGTCGGCGATGCCGGGCTCGGCGCAAGGCTGCTGGCCTCGGACGACGCCGGGGAGGCGCGCCGCCTCGCCGAAACGTTGGAACGGCTCAACGGCGAGCGCCGGCAGGTCGAGGCGGAAGTGCTGGCCGCCGCGCTGGCGACGGAACCGGAGGAAGGCGCGCCCTTCGTCTTCGCCGCCGGCGAAGGCTGGCATCCGGGCGTCGTCGGCATCGTGGCAAGCCGCCTTGTCGAGCGGTTCCGCAGGCCGGCCCTTGTCGGCGCCCGGGAGAACGGCCGGATACGCGGCTCGGCGCGCTCGGTGCCCGGCGTGCCCATCGGTCCGGCGGTCCTGGCCGCAAGGGACGCCGGCCTGCTCGAAGCGGGCGGCGGCCACGACATGGCGGCCGGTTTCACGCTGGACACGGCCAAGCGCGCCGCCTTCGAGGCGTTCCTCGCGGAGCGGCTGGGCGCGCTGGTGCCCGCGGCAGGCCATGCGCCGCCGCTCGACATCGATGCCGGCCTCTCGGTTGCCGGCGCGACGGGCGGGCTTCTGGAGCATCTGGAGGCTGTCGGGCCCTTCGGCCGCGGCAATCCGGAGCCGGTGTTCGCGCTGCCGGGGGTACGCGTCCGCCATGCCCGCATCGTCGGCAGGAACCATGTCCGCGCCGACCTCGGCGACGGCGGCGGCGGACGCCTCGCGGCCATCGCCTTCCGCTCGGCGGAAACGCCGTTGGGCCGGGCGCTGCTGGAGACGGACGGGCCTGCCCTGCATATCGCCGGAACCCTCCGGGCCGACGACTGGCGCGGCGACGGCGCGGTGCAGTTCGTCGTCTCGGACGCGGCCCCGGCAGGAGCGGCGGCGTAAAGCGCGGTCCCGGCCCCTTCTCGCGGCATTCCCGGCAGTCTGGCGACAAAATCTATTTTGTTCTTTATTACTTAGCTTATTATCCTATAAATGTTCTCGAACCCTTGAGGGAACGAACGAGGCCATGACCTGATCCGTCCGGCGGAGGCGCCGGCCGCGCGCCATATTTCCGCACTCGACACCAGCCGGAAAGGCAGGAAAGCAAGCGCCCGTCACCGCGGTCGCAAACCCGGAGGCGCACGCCGGCGGCGGATCGTCCCGTCCGGGTTTGTGGTTTTCGAGGCCGCGTTGACGTGGCGGATTTACGAGAGCCGCGTCGGCGCGGCGGAAGGAGGGGCGATGGCGAAGGAATCGACGACCGGGCCGGCGGGCGAGGCTGGGCAGCAGAGCGACAAGAAGCCAGGATGACGAAGCGTTTCATCGCAATTTTCTCCAAAGAACAGGACAGGGCCGCCGCAGGCGTCATCACAGCAGGTTCATAATGCCGGTAGCCAACTGCATAACCGCTACCGATGGCCCAGAAACGTCCCCGGATATCTTTGGGTGTGGTTTGGCACTTATCCATATCTACCTCGCATATGTACCTTTGCGTAACGGTCACTGGTTTGCGTTGGCGAGTATGGTGGCGATGTTATACAATGCGCCCGTACGACCCTCTGCATCTTTGATTCCCGCAGCGGTTTGCAGTGCTTCGACAAAGGTCGCCGTCGATTCCGCTTCATGCCCCGCCTTGGCCTGCGCGGTGGCGATGCCGGCCAAAGCCGACGCGCGGGAGTATGTGTCTTCGATGTCCGCAGCGGTTTGCAGCGCCCCGGCGATATCCCCCGCCTCGGCCTGGGCGGTGGGGATGCCGGCCAAAGCCGACTCACGAGAGCCTGCGTTTTCGATATCCGCAACGGTTTGCAGCGCCCCGGCGATGTGCCCCGCCTCGGCCTGCGCGACGGCAATGTTCTCCAAAGCCCACGCGCGAGTGCCTGTGTTTTTGATTCCCGCAGCGGTTTGCAGTGCTTCGACAAAGGTCGCCGTCGATTCCGTTTCACGCCCCGCCTTGGCCTGCGCGGTGGCGATGCTGGCCAATGCACCAGCATGATGCCTTGCGTCTTTGATTCCCCGAACCGTTTGCAGCGCCCCGGCAATGTCCCCCGCCTCGGCCTGCGCGGCGGCCTGCGCGGTGGCGATGCCGGCCAAAGCACTCCCGAAAGGATTTCCCCGCCCTCCCTTAATTCTTGCAGCGGTTTGCAGCGCTCCGGCAATGTCCCCCGCCTCGGCCTGCGCGACGGCAATGTTCTTCAAAGCCCACGCGCGAGCGTTTGCATTTTTGATTCTCTGAGCCGTTTGCAGCGCCCCGGCGATGTCCCCCGCCTCGGCCTGTGCTGTACCGATGCGGTCCAAAGCAGTCCCGCGGGGGCTTAGCCCCACTAGCCCCTCGGATTCTTCAGCGCTTTGCAGCGCCCCGGCGATGTGCAGCGCCCCGGCGATGTCCCCCGCCGCGGCATGCAGGTTAGCGGTGTTGACCAAACCCCATGTGCGAGAGTTTGAATCTTTTAATTCCGCAATGCGTGACAATACCCACGCCAACAAGCACTTCATCGTCGGTGACGACAGACACTTGTTATTCGCAATCCTCGCCTCCAAGATTTCAGGGGTCAGCGTAACGCGCTCGCCTCCGATATAGAGCGTCAACTGTGTGGACTCCGACGGATAGCGTTTCCGGACCTCAAGAAGTTTGCCCCGGGCTTCTTCAAGGAGTTTTTTCCGCTCCCTCGCAGTGTCTGCAACTTCAGCAGCCTGGATTAACGCGCCGGCCTCAAGGCGGAGTTCCCGGGCCTCATCCGCTAGGGCGAGGCCCGGCAGCAGAACGGCAAGAGCCAGGATGATGAGACGTGTCATCGCAATTTTCTCCAAGGGACAGGACAGGATCGCCGCAGGCGTCATCGCAGCACGTCCAGAATGCCGGTCGCCGACCGCATGACGGCGGCCAACGCCTCCGGGGCCATCTCCGCCGCCATTGCCGCAAGCGCGCCTTCAAGACTTTCCTCGGGCGTGCGATCCTGCATCAGTTCGGCCAGCGACAGGAGGCCGTCGCCGTCGTAGTCGTAAGAATCGACGAGGTTGCCGGCGATGACCGGCCCCAAGGCCGAACCCGCAAACCATGCCAGCAACAGGTCGTCGACGGGCACGAACGTCGTTTTCTGCTTGTCGGCGATCACCCGATAGCCGACGAAAAACGCCGCCGCGCGAATCGCCCGACCGATTTCGGCCCGGGACAACTGCCCGTCTCCGGTAATGTCGATAAGTTCGAAGCCGACCGCGGCGCAGTGCAGGCCCGGGCCGTCTTCACCCAGGCAAGCCTCGTCGATCTCGTCGAACCTTCGGAATACGGCAACCGTCTCGGCGAACACGACCGGCAGCAACCCGGGCAAGGCCGCGCACTCCCGGAGGCTTGCCATGGGCGGGAGGAGGAGTTCCTCTCCGCCATTCTCGAACGAAAGCACAATGGAACCGGCGGCCCACTCGGCCTTTGCAATGGCCACTGCCGGCTTTCCGTTCAGGGTTTCCACCATCAACGCCGCCCGCGAATTCACCATCGCCACAGGCGCTGTGCCACTGCATTCGTTCCCGATACTCCACACCCCGGCCGCGCGCTCCGGCACGGGTTCAGCTCCGACAGGCGTGCCCAACGACACGAGGGCCGCAAGGCCGACTAATACCAGCGGTTGAGGTTTGAGACTCATTGAGGGGATTCCCAAGGAGATCGACTTCTGACTCAATGCCGATCCAGCGATTGGAGTATCGGTATGAGGGCAGGGATCCCATTGAGGGAGGATTTCGATGCGGCGCAG
>JAJDYL010000041.1 GCA_022825195.1 Alphaproteobacteria bacterium | reverse complement strand
CGCAACTGCCCCGCATCGAAATCCTCCCTCAACGGGATCCCTGCCCTCATACCCACCCTCCAATCACAGGAGCGGCATTGAGTCAGAAGTCGCTCTCATTGGGAATCCCCTCAATGAGTCTCAAACCTCAACCGCTGGTATGACTCCGCTCACGCCGAACCGCCGGCCCGCGGCCGCCAGGTTCATCCCCTCCTCCAGCACCGCCGCCACCGCCAGGCGGCGCAGGTCCTCGCCATACGCCCGCCGCCGCGGATGCGCTTCTTCAGACATGTTCACCGTCGTTTCCTCCTTGCCGCGCGGGCCGAATTGCATGGGGTCGGTCGGCGCAGGCGCGGCCGGGGCGCGCACCTGCCCTGTCCGGCCCTGTGTCCGGTTTGCCCCTGGAAGTCGCGAATGGCGCCATGGCGCGGCCCGTGCCGCGCGCGCTCAGCCTTGTCAGGTCATCTGCCCGATCGTTCCCTATTCATACCTTCGCAGAGCACATATAAGGATTATTGTCTCCTTGTAAACCCCGTCCGGAAAAAAACCGGAACTGCGGCCCCTATCGCCGCCCCGGCCCCCGCCCGCCCCAAACCGTCACCCCGGAACAAGTCCGGGCATGACGAGAAGAAGACATGAGTCTGAAGTCGATGCCGCCGGTGTTTTGCGAGCGGTATCCTGGAAATGCCAGCAGGGGCAACGGGTTGGCGCCGGTGGACGACCGGGGAATTGGAGCACCGGCGCAGAATTTCATCCCAGCAGACTTGACATCCGTGAGTCATGGATTACCTTGAGGAGAACGAAAATGAAACTCCAAACGGAGGACGGGCTCATGCGGGGAACTGGATACGGCTAGGGACCGGGCCGGGCTTGCAGGCAGGGTTCGCGCCCGATCCCCTCGCAGCAGAGGGACAGGATGGCGCGGGGTGCAGGCGGCGATTGCGGCCGTTCGACGAGACGGGGAGAGACGGGCAGGAAAGGTGCGTCCGGAATCCGGCCCGAATGCTCAACCCGATCGGATCATGCAAATCTGTCTTGAGAATATTTTCAATTTTCTCTTCCGGAGGGCTTGACAGGAAGAAAAGCTGTAGTAGAGTGAAAATCAGGAAGGCGGCCTGTCCCGGTTCGGGGCGGCCGCCTTTTGCCGTTTCGCTGTTTGACATTGTGAGGACTGCCGGGGAACCCGGCGGGCGAGGTGCGCGCTCCGGCGGCGCGGGGGAATCCGGGAGGCCCCCGGCGGCCGTCGGCGGGAAGGCGGCGCGCGGCCAAGTGGGCATCCGCGCCGGTCCGGGGTAGAGTCCGGCCGGTGCGGCAAGGACGGGGGGCCTGCGTGACGGAACGACTGCCTTTCGAGGGCCTCAGGGTCATCGACTTCACCCATGTCATCGCGGGGCCGCTGGCGACCTTCCAGCTGGCGATGATGGGCGCGGACGTGGTGAAGATCGAGCCGCCGGGCCGGGGCGACCAGCTGCGGCGCATGGGCGGCGAGCCCGACCGCGCCGGGAACGGCCTCGGCACGGCCTTCCTCGCCATCAATGCCGGCAAGCGCTCGCTCGCGCTGGACCTCAAGCGGCCGGAGGGGCGCGAGGCGGCGCTCGGCCTGATCGACGGGGCCGACGTGGTGGCGGAGAACTTCCGCCCCGGCGTGATGGAACGGCTCGGCCTCGGGGCAGACGCGGTGCGGGCGCGCAACCCAAGGGCGGTCTATTGCTCGCTCTCCGGCTACGGACGCCACCCGGACTGGGCCTGGCGGCCGGCCTACGACCATATCGTCCAGGGCGTGGCGGGCGCGATGTGGACGCAGGGCGAGGAGGGCCAGCCGCCGGTCAAGATCGGCTTCCCGATGGCCGACACGGCGGCCGGCTATGCGGCCTTCACGGCGGTCTGCGTCGCGCTGATCGAGCGGAACGCGACGGGCCGGGGCCGGCATGTCGATGTGTCCATGACGGCGGCGACGCTCGCCATGATGGCGACGCCGGTCCACGGCTTCCTCGGGACGGGGACCCTGCCGGCGCGGATCGGCAACACGGCCTTTTCGGGCTCGCCGGCCTCGGGCACCTACGAGACGGCCGATGCGCCGGTCGTGCTGACCGCCAACACGGCGGCGCAGTTCGCCTGGCTCTGCGCCGCGCTCGGGCTGGAGGGGCTGGAGGGGGCCTCCGATCCCGTCGCGTGGCGGGACCCGGCGGTGGACCTCTCCCATGTGCGCCGCGCCGTGGCGGCCGGCCTGAAGCGCAAGGACGCCGCGCACTGGGAGCGGGTGCTGAACGAGGCGGGTGTGCCGACCGGCAAGGTGCGGACCGTGCCGGAGGCGCTGGCGGAGGCCTGCATGGCCGAGCGGGGCTTCGTGTCGGCGGTGCCGGACCCGGGGCGGCCGGGCGAGGAATTCAGGCTGCACGGCACGCCCTATGCGTTCGACGGCGAGACGCCGGCGCCGGCCGGCCCGGCGCCGCATCTGGGCGAGCATTCGCGCGCCCTGCTGGCGGAGGCGGGCCTGGGCGCGGGCGAGATCGACGCCCTGTTCGCCGAGGGCATTGCAGAGGAGATGCAGGCATGACGCTGAGGAAGCCGCTCGACCATCCGAGCGTCTGGCGGCGCGAGGACATGGAGGGGCGCGACGACTGGGTACGGGTGTTCACGGACGCCGAGCTGGAGGAGATCGCCGCCGCGCTGCCGCGCCGCTTCGGCGCGCCCGGTTTCGGCAAGGCGGACTTTCCGCTGCCGGTGCTCGGGCCCCGCCTCGCGGAGATGGTGGACGAGCTGGAGAACGGGCGCGGCTTCGTGATGATGCGCGGCCTCGACCGGCTGGGCCTCGATCCGCAGGGGCTCCGGGACGTGTATTGGGGCCTTGCCCAGCATATGGGGCGCACCATCTCCCAGAACTCGGCCGGCGCGCTGATCGGCGAAGTGTTCGACCGCGGCCTCAACTATGACGACAACAATGTGCGCGGCCACACCACCAATGCCGAGATCGGGCCGCACTGCGACACGGCCGACGTGGTGGGGCTGCTCTGCGTGTATCCGGCGGAAGAGGGCGGCGAGAGCCTGATCGCCTCCTCCGGCGCGATCTACAACGAAATCCTCGCGACCGCGCCGCATCTGGTGGACGCGCTGGCGGCCGGTTTCCGCATCGACCTCGCGGGCAAGGGGCCGACGGGGGCCGCCGACGAGGTGACGCGCTCCCGCATCCCGGTCTTCTCCTGGTACGAGGGGCGGCTTTCCTGCCGGTTCAACCGCAAGCAGATCGAGGACGGGCAGCGCAAGCTGGGGCGCGAGCTCTCCGGTGACGAGCTCGAGGCGGTGGAGACGGTGGAGCGGCTCGCGCTCGACCCGCGCCTGCGCCTCGACATGGACTTCCGTCCGGGCGACATCCAGTGGCTCAACAACCACGCCATCCTGCACGGGCGGGCCGGATACCGGGACAGCGCCGACCCGGAGCGCCGCCGGCTGCTGCTCCGGCTCTGGATCAACATTCCGAACGGCCGGCCGCTGGCGGCGGCGTTCGCCGACCGGCTCAACACGGGGCCCCGCGGGGGCGTCTATGCAAGGGAAGCGAGGGCGTAGGGCGATGGCGCGCATCAGGACCCCGATCTGCGAACGGCTCGGGATCGAGCATCCCGTGTTCCAGGCGGGCATGGGCTGGGTCGCGCGCGCGGACCTCGCCGCCGCCGTCTCGGAGGCGGGCGGCCTCGGCGTCGTCGGCGCCGGCTCGACCATGGACGGGGAGCAGTTGCGCGCCGAAATCCGCCGGGTCCGGGCGTTGACGGACAAGCCCTTCGGCGTCGATATCCTGTTCGCGACCGTGCGCGCCGAGGGCGAGCGCGTGGCCCGCTACACCGACACGGTGCAGGGCATGGTCGAGGCCGTGCTGGACGAGCGGGTGCCGGTGCTGGTCTCGGGCCTCGGCAGCCCGGCGGCGGCGGTGCCGGCGGCGCATGAGCGCGGCATCTTCGTCATGTCGGTGGTGGGCGCGGTCCGCCATGCCGAGAAGGCGGTGGCGGACGGCGTGGATGCCGTGATCGCGTCGGGCATGGACGGCGGCGGCCATGTCGGGCGCATCGGCACGGCCGCACTGGTGCCCGCCGTGGTGGACGCGGTGGAAGTGCCGGTGCTGGCGGGCGGCGGGCTCGCCGACGGGCGCGGCCTCGCGGCGGCGCTCGCCTTCGGCGCGCAGGGCGTGTGGATGGGCACGCGCTTCATCGCGACGGCCGAAAGCCGCAGCCACGACAATTACAAGCACCGGATCGCCGCGACCGACGTGGCCGGCACGGTGGTGACGCGCGCCCACAGCGGCAAGCCCTGCCGGCTGATCGACAACCAATTCACGCGGGGCTGGGCCGGGCGCGAGGCGGAGATCAAGCCCTTCCCGCTGCAGGCGATGGAGGTCGGCCACCCGGCGTCCGAGCGCGGGCGGATCGAGGGCGATGTGGAGGCGGGCGTGCTGCCGGCCGGGCAGAGCTGCGGCATGATCGGCGACGTCGTCCCGGCGGGCGACGTGGTGCGGCGGGTGGTCGAGGAAGCGGCGCTCGCCATGGAGAGAATGCGGTCTTTCGGAGGGTGATCGAGACCATGCGAATGAAGGACAGATGCGGGATCGTGACCGCTGCGGGCTCCGGCATGGGGCGCGCGGGGGCCATGCGGTTCGCGGAGGAAGGCGCGGCCGTCGCGGTCGTGGATATCGACGCCGACGCGGTCGCGGCGGTCGCCGCCGAAATCGAGGCGGCGGGCGGGCGCGCGGTCGGGATTCCGGCCGACCTCACGCAGGACGAGGACAGCCGGCGCATCGTGCGCGAGGCGGCGAACGCGCTCGGCGGCATCGACTTCGTCTGGAACCATGTCGGCCATCCCGGCCCCGCCTCGGTCGAAGGCATCGAGATGGCGGACTTCGACACGGCCGTGACGCTCAACATGCGCACGGTGCTCGTCACCACCGACGCGGCGATCCCGGAAATCCGCGCGCGGGGCGGCGGCTCGCTGCTCTACACGGCCTCGACCTCGGGCCTGCAGGGTTCGCAGTTCAGCCCGGTCTATTCGGCGGTGAAGCATGGCGTGGTCGGCTTCGTGAAGGCGCTCGGCAAGCGGCTCGCGAAGGAGAACATCCGCGTGAACGCGATCTGCCCCGGCCCCATCGACACGCCGATGCTCAGGGTCTTCGTCGCGCGGCCCGACCAGCAATCGACGCACGGCCTCGACAAGGAAGCGCTGATCGCGCGGCACGGCGGCGCGCTGCCCATGGGGCGGCCGGGCCGGCCGGAGGAAATCGCCAATGCGGCGCTCTTCCTGCTGTCCGACGAAGCCTCCTTCATCACGGCCACGACGCTCGCGGTGGACGGCGGCTCGACGGCGTGACGGCCTCCGCCGGAGGCCCTTCGGCCGGACCGCTCCGGCATCCGGCGGCGCTGGCGCTGGCCGGGTGCCTGGCGCTGGCGGTCGCCATCGGGATCGGGCGCTTCGTCTATACGCCGATCCTGCCCTTCATGACGACGGGGCTCGGGCTCGGCAAGCCGGAAGCCGGGCTGATCGCGTCGGCCAACTTCCTCGGCTACCTGCTGGGGGCGCTGGCGGCGGCGTGGCGGCCGGTGCCGGGCGATCCGCGGCTCTGGCTCATGGGCGCGCTCGCGGCGAGCGCGGCGACGACCGGCGCCATGGGGCTGACGGCGGACCTGGGCGCGTTCCTCGCGCTGCGCTTCGCGAACGGGGCGCTGGCGGCGCTGGTGATGGTGCTGGCCTCCTCGCTCACGATGAACCGCCTTGCCGCTTCCGGCCATGCGGTGTGGGCGGCGGGCATCTACGGGGGCGTCGGGGTCGGCATCGCGGTCTCGTCGCTGGCGGTTCCGCTCGCCGCGCTCGGAGACGGCGATTCGCAAGGCCCCTGGCTCGTCTGCGGCGCGCTCGCGCTCGCGCTGTCATTGCCTGTCTGGATCCTGCTGCGAAGAGGGCGGGAAGCGGCGCCCGGCGGGTCCGCCGGCCCGGCCGCGGCGGGCGCGAGGGCGGCCGGCTTCACGCGGTTCGCGGTCGCCTACGGGCTGTTCGGCTTCGGCTATGTCATCACCGCCACCTTCATCTCGGACATGGTGCGCGCCGACCCGGTGCTGCAGCCGGCGGAAAACCTGGTCTGGTTCTTCGTCGGGCTGGCGGCGGCGCCGTCGGTGGCGCTCTGGGGCTGGGCCGGGCAGCGCTGGGGCAATGAGCGCGCCTTCGCGGCCGCCTGCCTGGTCGAGGCGTTCGGCGTGCTGCTGAGCGTGCTGGGCGGCGGCATCTGGATGGTGCTGACGGCAGCCGCCCTCCTCGGCGGCACCTTCATGGGCCTGACGGCGCTCGGGCTCGTCAATGCGCGGCGCCTCTCCATCGGCGACCCGCGCCGCAACCTGGCGCTGATAACGGCGGCCTTCGGCCTCGGCCAGATGGTCGGGCCGGCGCTTGCGGGCCTCCTGCACGACTGGACGGGCAGCTACCTGGAGCCGTCGCTCATGGCCGCCGCCGTCCTCGCCGCCGCCGCCATGCTGGCCGCACGGTGAGCGGTCCGCCATGCGCACCATCCGCGGCCTCGTTTCGAACACGAAACACTTTTGTTGACTTCATATACCAATGAACGCGAATGTACTTCCGTCCCTGGTCGGGAAGGCGGGGCCGGAACGATGCTCGACTATCCCGTTGAACTCACGCGCGACGACAATGGCACGCTGCTCGTAACCGCGCCGGACTTTCCGGAAGTGACGACCTTCGGGGAGGGCCGGAAAGACGCCCTGGCGCGCGCGGAGGGCGCGCTGGAAGAGGCGATTGCCGCGCGGATTGCCCGTCGCGACGACGTGCCTCGGCCATCGGGAGGGAGAGTGACGGTCACACTGGGAAGCCTGACGGCCGTCAAGGTGCTCCTTTACCGGGGAATGAGGGAGCAGGGCGTCGGCAAGGCCGAACTGGCGCGGCGGCTGAATTGGCACTTGCCGCAGGTCGATCGCGCACTGGATATCGGGCACAAGTCGCGGCTCGACCAGTTGGACGCCGCCTTGCTTGCCATCGGCCTGCAATTGCGGATAAGCGCGCAGCACTGCTGAACGGAACCGCGGCGTCCGGCAGGGCTTCAGGCGAGATATTGTCCGCCGTTTATGTGGACCGTCTGCCCGGTGATGCGCCGCGCGGCGGCGGATGCGAGGAAGACCGCGAGGTCCGCCACATCCGCGGGCAGGGTCAGCCCTTGCAGCGGAATGAGGCCGGCCGCTTCGGCAATCTCGTCCTCGGTCATCCCGTAGCGCGGCTGCGCGGTGTCCGCAAGGCCCGGCGCGATGGCGTTGACGCGGATGCCGTGGGGCGCGAGCTCCAGCGCGGTGGCGCGCGTCAGGCCGACAAGGCCGGCCTTCGAGGCGGCGTAATGCGCCCCGCGCGGCGACGAGGTGAACGCCGAGCGCGACGAGATGTTCACGATGGCGCCCTCCCGGCCGGCGGCGGCCATGCGCCGCGCCGCGGCCGAGGAACAGAGGAACGGACCCTTCAGGTTCACTCCGAGCAGCGTGTCCCAGTCGGCTGCCGTCATGTCGAGAAAGGCCACGCGCGGGAAGATCGCGGCATTGTTCACGAGAATGTCGACGCCGCCGAGATCGTCGGCGGCCGCCATGAGGCGCTCGACCTCCTCCGGCTGCGAGATGTCGGCCTGCACGGCCACCGCGTTCGCGCCCGCCGCCCGCGCCGAGGCGGCGACGGCGGCGGCGGCTTCCCCGTCGTCCAGATAGTTGACCACGACCGAAGCGCCGGCCCCGGCGGCGGCCGACGCGATGGCGGCCCCGATGCCCTGCTGCGCGCCGGTGACGACGGCAACCCTTCCTGCAAGAACGGTCATCGATGCTTCCCTCTTGAGCGGCTTCGCCAAGGGAGTCACAAATCCCGGCGATGCACAACCGCGACACCGGTTCGCGGCCGCGGCCCGGAAGGCCGGACGGGAGGTCCACGCGATGAAGGTGACGGTAGCGGCGGTCCAGATGGCCTGTTCGGACCGGGTGGACGAGAATATCGGGAAGGCCGACGGCCTCGTGCGGCAGGCCGCGGCGGCCGGGGCGAACATCGTGCTGCTGCAGGAGATGTTCTCCACCCGGTTCTTCGGCATGCTGGACTGGGATTCGGACTATTTCTCCCTGGCGTCCACTGCCGGGGAAAGCGCTCCGGTCCGCCACATGGCAGCGCTGGCGGCGGAACTCGGGATCGTTCTTCCGGTCAGCTTCTTCGAGCGCGCGAACCAGTCCTACTTCAACAGCGTCGTCCTGATCGATTCCGGCGGGGCGCAGCGCGGGCTCTACCGCAAGTCCCACATGCCGCTCGGCCCGCCCCGGTGCTTCGAGAAATATTTCACGACGCCCGGCAATACCGGGTTCCGGGCCTGGGACACGGAATTCGGCCGGATCGGGGTCGGGATCTGCTGGGACCAGTGGTTTCCGGAATCCGCCAGGTGCATGGCGCTGCAGGGCGCGGAGCTCCTGTTCTATCCGACGGCGATCGGGACCGGCTCCCAAGACCACTGGCAGATCGTCATGCAGGGCCATGCGGGCGCGAACATGACTCCGCTGGTGGTGTCGAACCGGGTCGGGCTGGAAAGCGGGCCGTTCGGCACCACGGACTTCTGGGGCGGCTCGTTCATCGCCGACGAGAAGGGCGCGATTGCCGCGAAGGCGAGCGCCGACCGGGACGAATTCATCGCGGCCACCTTCGATCTCGCCGAAATCCGCCGGCAGCGGGCCGACTGGGGCCTGTTCCGGGACCGGCGTCCGGACCTGTATCGACCGCTGCTGACCGTGGACGGCGGCGCGGGCGGCGTCCAGAGCGGAACCTCTTCAGGTTGAAACGAAAATCCGGCCGTCCCCGTCGGCAAGCTCAGGACAGGCCCTCGATACGCGGCTGGCGCCGCCCGTTTTAAACCGGCCCGGTATCGCGCTGAAGGGTGCGGGCCGGGGAAAAGTCTGCTACTTTCGGGGCCCCAGAGGAGGTCGTGAAATGGCCGTAAGAGTGCTTTTCGAAATGAAGGCGAAGCCCGGCACCGGGGCCGATGTCGTATCGCACTTCGAGCGCCAGGCTAACTGGTGTGGGGGTAGCGGGTGAAAGTCCTGCGGAACGAAGGAGTAGCCGACCGCGTTTCCACCGCGAGCCGTGCGTTACCGGTCGTGAGGCCGGTGACGAAGCGTCGGTAGCGGCGCAT
>JAJDYL010000130.1 GCA_022825195.1 Alphaproteobacteria bacterium | reverse complement strand
GCCCAAACCCCGGACCCGGCACCCGTGGCCAAGCGTGCGCTTCGCCGTCACTACCCGAGGTAGGAGCCGGATGCGTTAGCGCGCACGTCCGGATCTGTGCGGGGGGCGCCGGGAAACCGGCGTCCCTACCGCGACCGCCGGTCTCCTCGCCGCTCCGGCATTGGCGGAGGGCGCCACAGGCATACCGGACGCAAACCGGGCCCGGGCGGGCGCATGCGGCAAGCCCCTGAGCCGAGGCCGCGACAGGGGCCGCAATCTTCGTATGAGTCCGAAACCGATGCCGCCGGTATTACAGCCCGTAGCCGAGAAGGTGCGGGAGCCAGAGGCTTATTTCCGGGAAATAGGCGAGCACCAGGATGCAGACCACGATAGCTGCGATATGCGGCAGGACATGCAGGCTGAGCCGCTCCAGCGAGACCTTGGCCAGCTGGCTCGCAACGAACAGGTTCGCCCCGAGCGGCGGCGTAAGGAAAGCCACCTCGTTCGTCACCACGAACAGGATGCCGAAATGGATCGGGTCGATGCCGAGCTGGACGACCACCGGCAGCAGGACCGGAGTGACGATGATGATCGTCGACAGCGTCTCCATGAACATCCCGAGGATGAAGAAGGCGAGGATGATGATGAGGAGAACGATGAACGGGTCGGTCGAGACGGTGGCCAGCAGCTCCGCGAGCTTGTGGGGCGCCTGGTTCACGGTGAGGATCTGGCCGAACACCGTGGACGTGGCCACGATGATCATGGCGGTGGAGATGCGCGCCGCCTCGATCAGCGAGTCGAAGACGGCCCTGAAATCGAGCATCCGGTTGATGGCCCCGCCCACGAACAGGCCGTAGAAGACTGCAATCACGGATGCTTCCACCGGCGTGAAGACGCCCGCATAGATTCCACCGAGAATGAGGAACGGCGCGGCGAGCGCGAATTTGCCCTGCCAGCAGGCGCAGGCGAATTCCCGCAGGTTGAAGCGCTCTCCCGTCGCCTCGTAGCCCACATGGCGGGCGACGAGATAGGCGACGAGGCAGTGCGCGACGCCGATGATCATGCCCGGCACGATGCCGGCCATGAAGAGGCCGACGATGGAGGTCTGGGCGATCACGCCGTAGATAATCATCGGGTTGCTCGGCGGGATGAGGATCCCGAGCGTGCCGCCCGAGGACGACACGGCGCCCGCATAGTCCCGGCCGTGGCCCGCCCGCAGCATGGCGGGAATCATCACCGAGCCGACCGCGGCCACCGTTCCGGGCCCGGATCCGCTGATCGCGGAGAAGAACATGCAGGCGAGAATCGTGGCGATGCCGAGCCCGCCGCGCACGCGTCCGGTGAACTGGGAGATGACCGCGATGATCTGCCTCGTGACCCCGCCCCGCTCCATCAGCGAGCCGGCAAGGATGAAGCACGGGATCGCGAGCAGCGGAAACTTGTCCACGCCCTGGTAGAGGGTCTGCCCCAGGATGAGCATGGGAACGTCGGACACGGTGAGGGCGACCACAGTCGCAATCCCGAGCGCCATGAAGATCGGCACCCCGATGACGAGGCAGACGGCGAGCGTTCCGAGCAGGAGGGCGAGGGTCACGGCCCGTCCCTCCGCGCCGGCGGCCCGTCGCCGCCGGCTTCGCCTCCGGGAGCCAGGTCGTCGACCCATTGCCCGAGGGTCCCCCTTCGCCAGTCGCGCCAGTGGCCCTCCAGGATACGGAGGCTCATGAGCAGGAACCCGACCGGCACGACCGAATAGATAAGCGCCATGTTCCATTGCAGGGCGGGCGAGATGTAACTGAATTGCATCAGGTGGCTGACCTGAAGGGCGCCCTGCCAGGCGAAGATGAGGTTGATCGTCACCCACAGGAGGTCCGCCGCCGGAATCAGCCAGCCGCGGGCGGCAAGGGGCACGAGCCGGTGAAAGGCCGTGACCCGGATGTGGATCCGCTCCTTCGCGCCGAGCACCGCCCCCATGTAGACGAGCCAGATGAACGCGAAGCGGCTGAGTTCTTCCGACCAGGTGAGCGAGGCGTTGAGAACGAAGCGGAAGAACACCTGCGCGCCAAGGCAGAACACCACGAGCGTCATCAGGAAGGCGCAGAAATACTGCTCGAAATTCCGGTAAACATGACCGAGAACGAAACGCAGCACAGTGCCGGTCCTCACCGAAGACGTTCCCCACGCCTGCCCATCTTGAGCGTATTTCGCCCCGATGCACAGGCTTCGTGCCGAAAGGCGGGCGGAGTCTCCCGGCCGATTGTTGCGCGCGGGGACCGCTTCGCTATCATCCGCCTGCCGCCGGGTCAGCATGGGGGAAGCCGCGATGGAACCGCCGGAGACGATTGAGGTCGAGGAGGCCGCGATTGCCTGCGACGGCGGCGGCGGCGCGCTCGGACATCCGCGCGTGTACCTTCACCTGGACAGCGAAGGCCGGGTCGATTGCCCCTATTGCGGGCGGCGTTTCGTGCTGAAGGACGGAGCCGGACTCCGCACCGCGCATTGACCGGGAGCGCGCCTCGCCACGTCTTCCTGGTCGACGGCTCCGGCTACATCTTCCGCGCGTTCCATGCGCTGCCGCCGATGACGCGGCCGGACGGCACGCCCGTCAACGCCGTTTACGGATTCACGGCCATGCTGATGCGGCTGGTCGAGGACACGGACGCCGACCGGATCGCCGTCGTGTTCGATGTCGCCCGGACGACCTTCCGCAACGACATCTATCCCGAATACAAGGCGAACCGCCCCGACCCGCCGCCGGAGCTGGTGCCGCAATTCGCGCTGATCCGCGATGCCGTCAGGGCGCTGAACCTCCAGGTCGCCGAACTGCCCGGCTACGAGGCCGACGACATCATCGCGACCTATGCCCGCCGGGCGGCGGCGCTCGGCGCCGAGGTCACCATCGTCTCCTCCGACAAGGACCTGATGCAGCTCGTCGATGAGCGCATCTCGCTCCTCGACCCGGTGAAGCAGCGCAAGATCGGCGAGGCGGAAGTGGTCGAGCGTTTCGGGGTGCCGCCGGAGAAGGTGGTCGAGGTGCAGGCGCTCGCCGGCGACTCCAGCGACAATGTGCCGGGCGTGCCGGGCATCGGCGTCAAGACGGCGGCGCAGCTGATCGGCGACTATGGCGACCTCGACACGCTGCTCGCGCGGGCCGAGGAAATCCGCCAGCCCAAGCGCCGCGCCAACCTGATCGAATTCGCGGACCAGGCGCGCGTCTCCCGGAAGCTCGTGCTGCTGGACGACGATGCGCCCGTCGCGGACGACCTGGACGCCTTCGCCGTCCCCGGCCTGGACCCGGCGCGCCTGCGTCCGTTCCTGGAGGAGCAGGGCTTCGCCTCGATTCTGGCGCGCCTCGGCGAGGACGGCGAGAACGAGCAGCCGGCCGCCCCGGTGGAAGCCGACTACACGCTCGTGACCGACGAGGAAACGCTGGGGCAATGGGTCGAGGACGGTTTCGAAGCCGGAATCGTCGCCGTCGATACGGAGACGGACAGCCTCGATGCGCAGCGCGCGCGCCTGGTCGGCATTTCCCTGGCGGTGGCGCCCGGCAAGGCCTGCTACATACCGGTCGGCCATAGCCAGACGTCGGAATTGCTGGAAGCCGACGCGCCGCAACAGCTTGCGCCCGAAACGGCACTTTCGATCCTGGAGCCGCTGCTGGCTTCCGACGCGGTGCTGAAGGTCGGGCAGAACATCAAATACGATATGGAAGTCCTCGCCGGACACGGCATTCGCGTGTCGCCCATCGACGACACGATGGTGCTCTCATACGTGCTCGACGGCTCCGGCCACGGCCACGGCATGGACGAGCTCGCGCGGCTGCATCTCGGCCATGAGTGCATCAGCTACGAAAGCGTCTGCGGCAAGGGCAGGAACGCCATCACCTTCGACAGGGTGGCGCTCGACAAGGCGCTCGACTACGCCGCCGAAGACGCCGACATCACGCTGAGATTGCACGGAATCCTGCGCCCGCGGCTCCGCGAGGAGCGCATGGCGGCGGTTTACGAGACCATCGAGCGGCCGCTGATCCCGGTGCTTGCCGACATGGAGAATGCCGGGATCAAGGTCGATGTTGCGGCGTTGAACGCGCTGTCGAAGGATTTTGCGCGCCGCATCGGGGACCTTGAGCAGGAAATTCACGGCCTTGCCGGGCGCTCCTTCAATATCGGCTCGCCCAAGCAGCTCGGCGAAATCCTGTTCGACGAGATGAGCCTTCCGGGCGGCAGGAAGGGCAAGACCGGGGCCTATGGAACGGGCGCGGAAATTCTGGAGGACCTGCGCGCGCAGGGTCATGACCTGCCGGCGCGGGTGCTCGACTGGCGCCAGCTCTCCAAGCTCCGCAGCACCTATACGGAGGCGCTCGCGGCCGCCGCCCATCCCGGCACGCAGCGCGTCCATACGTCCTTCTCCCAGGCGGTCGCCGGCACGGGCCGCCTCTCCTCCAACGACCCCAACCTCCAGAACATTCCTGTGCGCACGGAGGAAGGCCGGAAGATCCGCCGCGCCTTCGTTGCCGAGCCGGGCCACGCGCTCGTCAGTGCGGACTATTCGCAGATCGAGTTGCGCCTGCTCGCCCATGTCGCGGAGATCGAGCCGTTGCGCGAGGCCTTCCATGCCGGCCTCGACATTCACGCGCTGACAGCGTCCCAGGTGTTCGGGCAGCCGGTGGAGGGCATGGACCCCATGACCCGCCGACGCGCCAAGGCGATCAATTTCGGCATCATCTACGGCATTTCGGCCTTCGGCCTCTCGCGCCAGCTCGCCATTCCGCAGGGCGAGGCGCGCGCCTATATCGATGCCTATTTCGAGCGCTATCCCGGCATCCGCGACTATATGGGCCGGGCGCGGTCGTTCGCGCGCAGGCACGGCTATGTGCCGACCATATTCGGGCGGAAATGCCGGACTCCCCAGATTGCGGACAAGAACCCCGCCCGGCGCAGCTTCGCCGAGCGCGCGGCGATCAACGCGCCGCTCCAGGGCTCGGCCGCGGACATCATCAAACGCGCCATGCTGCGGGTCCCCCCGACCCTCGCGAAAGCTGGCCTGAAGGCGCGCATGATCCTCCAGGTCCATGACGAACTGCTGTTCGAGGTGCCGGAAAGCGAGATTGAGGAAACCCGCGCCTGCGTCGCCTCGGTGATGGAGAGCGCGGCGAAGCTCGCAATTCCCCTCGTTGTCGAGACCGGGGCCGCGGACAACTGGGCCGATTCGCACTGAGGCGCGGCAGCCGGGGACGGGCGCCGCAGGTCCCTTGCCGGGCAGGCCTCCATCCGTCATAGGTGGCGCGTGATGAACGACCCGCAGGATGACGAACGCGACGATGCCGACGAGGCTCTGGGGGACGCGGAGCGCCAGGCCGCCGTGTTCACCCACACCCGGCGCGCGCGGCGCAAGGAACTTGCCGAAGACTATGTCGAGCTGATCGACGACCTGATCGAGGCGAACGGCGAGGCCCGCCTGGTCGAGATCGCGCGGCGCATGGGCGTGACCCACATGACGGCCAGCAAGGCGGTCGCCCGCCTGCAGCGCGACGGGCTGGTGACGACCCGTCCCTACCGCTCGATCTTCCTGACCGGCAAAGGCCGCTCGATGGCGCTGCGCTCGCGCCGGCGCCACCAGATCGTACTGGACTTCCTGAAGACGATCGGCGTCAGCGACGAAACCGCCAGACGCGATGCCGAAGGCATAGAGCATCATGTCAGCGAGGAGACGCTGCAGGCCTTCACCCGGATCAGCGAAGGGGACCGCGCGGCAAGCCCGCCGCGGGCGGAACGGCGGCCGCACGGCATCGCGCAGCACGGGCAGGAGCGGATCGATCCCTATGCCTGGCTCCGGGCGGAAAACTGGCAGGACGCGATGCGCGATCCCTCCGTTCTGCCCGACGACATCCGGGAGCATCTGGAGGCGGAAAACGAATACACGCAGGCGGTCATGGAGCCGCTGCGCGGCCTGCAGGAGCGGCTGGCGCATGAAATGCGGGCCCGGATCAAGGAAGACGACACGACCGCGCCGGCTCCCGACGGCCCGTTCTCCTACTACACCCGGTTCGTGACCGGCGGCGAGCATCCGGTTTTCTGCCGCGAGGACGGCGAAGGCGAAGAAACGGTGCTGCTCGACGGCAACCTGCTGGCGGAAGGCCAGCCCTATTGCCGCATCGCCGCCTGCGCCCAGAGCCCGGACCATGAACTGATCGCCTACACGGTCGACCTTTCCGGTTCGGAGGACTACACGCTCGCCTTCCGCCACGCCGGGAGCGGCGCGGACCTTGAAGACAGGGTCGAACGGGTGGCGGGCGGCGTCGTCTGGGCCAGTGACAGCCGGACCGTCTTCTACACGGTGCGCGACGACAATGCGCGGCCCCGCTGGGTTTACCGCCGCAGCCTCGGAGGCGAGCCCGAGCTCGTTTACGAGGAGCCCGACCCCGGTTTCTTTTTGAGTGTCGGGAAGACCCGGAGCGGCCGGTTCGTCGTCCTCGATTCCCACGACCACACGAGCGGCGAAATCCGCCTCGTCGATGCCGACCGGCCCGAACACCCGCCGCGCCTTGTAGCGGCGCGGCGCCCGGATGTGGAGTATTCCCTGGGAGACCAGGGCGAGCGGCTGCTGATCCTCACCAACGACCGCGAGGCCGAGGATTTCCGCATTGCCTCCGCCCCCCTCGACGCCCCGGACCCCGGCGCGTGGGAGGACCTCGTGCCGCACAGGCCGGGGCGCCTCATCCTGCAACTGCTCCTGTTCCGCGACTGGGTCGTGCGCCTGGAGCGCGAGGACGGGCTGCCCCGAATCGTCGTGCGCGCCCTCGGCTCGGGCGAGGAACACGCCATCGCCTTCGAGGAAGAGGCCTACGCTCTCGGTATCCTTCCGGGTTTCGAATATGCGACCGACATCCTCCGCTTCTCCTATGCCTCGCCGACCACGCCGGCGCATGTCTACGACTACGACATGGCCGACCGGACGCGCCGGCTGCTGCGCAGGCAGGAAGTGCCGAGCGGGCACGACCCGGAGGATTACCGGGCGCGGAGGCTGACCGCGACCGCGCCGGACGGGGAAGAGGTGCCGGTCACCCTGCTCTATCGCGCCGACCTGGAGTTCTCGCCGCCGCCGCCCTGTCTGCTTTACGGCTACGGCGCCTACGGCATGTCGATCCCCGCCGGCTTTTCGACCTCGCGGCTCAGCCTCGTCGACCGGGGCTTCGTCTATGCCATTGCCCATATCAGGGGCGGAACGGACCGAGGGTACCGGTGGTACCGGACCGGCAAGCTGGCCGGCAAGACCAACAGTTTCGACGACTTCATCGCAGCCGGACGCCATCTGGTGGCGGAAGGCTATGCGGGCGGAATCGTCGCGCATGGCGGCAGCGCAGGCGGGCTGCTCGTCGGCGCAGCGGCGAATAGGGCGCCCGACCTGTTCAGCGCGGTGCTTGCCGAGGTCCCGTTCGTGGACGTGCTCAACACCATGTCCGACCCGACCCTGCCGCTGACGCCGCCGGAATGGCCGGAATGGGGCAATCCGATCGAGGACGAAGAGGCGTTCCGGCGAATCGCCGCCTACAGCCCGTACGAGAATATCGCGGCCGCGCCGTATCCTGACATTTTCGCAACGGCGGGGATCTCCGATCCGCGCGTCACCTACTGGGAGCCTGCGAAATGGATCGCCGCGCTGCGGGAGACGGTCGAAGGCGAGCCCGTGCTGCTGTTGCGAACCAACATGACGGCCGGGCACGGCGGCGCGTCGGGCCGCTTCGAGGCGTTGCACGAAACGGCAGAACTCTACGCCTTCGCGCTAAGCCGCTTCGGGATAACCGGCTAGCCGCCCAGATTGCGGTCGAGTTGTTCCTTCGTCAGCTTCATCCCGACATGGATGCGGTAGGCCGCAAAGGAGGCGTTTTCCTTGACCGGAACCGTCAGGGTCAACTTCTCCGTCCGCTCCGTTTCCGTGTCGTTTCCGTCGAAACCGACCTTCACCGAGAACGCCGTCCGCGCTGCAATTTCGCCTTCGGGATCGACTACTCCGACGATGTAGCCGAAAGAATGTTTCGTTGCCGAATCGGCAGGACCGCGCCGGGCGCGGAAGTCGATGTCGAGTTCGACCGAACCTGTCCTGGTCTCACCGTCGAAGCTGCAATCGGCCGCAAGACTCGCAATGTTCGCCCGGAACTCTATATCGGCCGTGTCGCCCGCCCCGCCGCTGTCGAGCCTCGTCACGGTCCCCGCATAGTCGAGCACGCCTATCGACGGGCAGGGGACACTGTTTCCGTCGAACATGGAGCACCCGCCCAGCACCGCAAGAGCTGCCGCCAGTACCGCGGACCGAGCCGCAAATCCTCTCGCCATCGACTGCCCTCTGGATTAGGTTCGGCGGCACGCCATGCGCATCGCGGACCTTAGAACGGACCGGAGACACGCACAATGACAAGCGACAAACCCGCCCTCACCATCCGTCTCGTCGGCCCGCGCGGCTTTTGCGCGGGCGTGGTTCGCGCGATCCAGATTGTCGAAGCGGCGCTCGAACGTTACGGCCCCCCCGTTTATGTGCGCCACGAAATCGTCCACAACCGGTTCGTCGTCCAGGCGCTGGAGGAGAAAGGCGCCATTTTCGTCGAGGAGCTGGAGGAAGTTCCGGACGATGTCCCGGTCGTTTTTTCGGCGCATGGCGTGCCGAAATCCGTCCCGGCCGAGGCCCGGCGGCGCGAACTCCATTACATCGACGCCACCTGCCCGCTGGTGAGCAAGATCCACAGGGAGGCCGAGCGGCATTTCGCGGCGGGGCGGCACGTGCTGCTGATCGGCCATGCCGGCCATCCCGAGGTCGTGGGCACGATGGGTCAATTGCCGAGCGGCGCGGTCGAGTTGGTCCAGACCGTCGAAGAGGCGCAGCAGGTCGAACCGCCGGCGGACCGCGAACTCGCCTACGTCACGCAGACGACGCTTTCCGTCGACGACACTGCCGAGGTCATCGAGGCGCTGCGGACGCGGTTTCCCGAACTGCACGAGCCGAGGCGGGAAGATATCTGCTATGCCACCACCAACCGGCAGGCGGCAATCAAGGCCGCCGTTCCCGGCGCGGACGCGGTGATCGTGATCGGTTCCCGGAACTCATCCAATTCAAACCGGCTGGTCGAGGTGGCGCGGGCGGCCGGATGCCCGCTCGCATTGCTCGTGGACGGCGTGGAGCATATCGACTGGGCGGCGCTGACGGTTGTCCGGGTGCTGACGGTCACTGCGGGCGCCTCGGCGCCGGAAGTGCTTGTCGAGGAAGTCGTCGAGGCCTGCCGGGAGCGCTTCGACGTGACGGTCGAGGAGTGGACCGACACGCTCGAAACCGTAAAGTTCAAACTGCCCCGCGAACTGGCGGCCTGAGCCTGAATGGCGGTCTATACGCCGGTCAGCGAAGCCGCGCTCGCGCGGTTCCTGACCGGTTACCGGCTGGGCGGCGTGCTGCGCTTCGAGCCCATTCCCGAGGGAATCGACAACACCAACTACCTGCTCGAAGCGTCTTCGGGCCGATATGTGCTGACGCTGTTCGAAAATCGGATCGACCCGGCCGACCTGCCGTTCTTCGTCGACCTGATGGATTACCTGGCGGTTCGGGGCGTGCCCTGCCCCGCCCCGATACGCCGCCGCGACGGGACGGTCCTTGCACCGCTGGCGGGGCGAACGGCCCTCATCGTGACATTCCTGGAGGGGCAGCGCGACCCCGGAGCGTTCCGCGCCGTCGGGGAGGCGCTGGCCCGGCTCCATCTGGCAGGCGGCGGGTTCCCCGCAAGGCGCGCCAACGACCTGGGACCGGATGGATGGCGCCGCCTCGCCGCCCTGACAACCGCCCGCGCCGATGAGGTGGCCCCCGGCCTCTCGCGCCGTATCGCCCGGGCGCTGGCGGACATTGCCGGGGACTGGCCGCAGGACCTTCCTTGCGGGGCCATCCATGCCGACCTCTTTCCCGACAATGCGGTATTCCGGGACGGAGCGGTCTCCGGCATCTTCGACTTCTACTTCGCTTGCACCGACGCGCTGGCCTACGATCTCGCCATCGCGCAGGTCGCATGGACCATGCGCCCGGACGGGCATTTCGACGCGGGCGCGGCGGCAGAGATGCAGGAGGGCTACGAGGCCGTGCGGGCGCTCGAAGCTGCGGAACTGCGCGCTTTGCCAGGGCTCAGGCGGGGCGCGGCGCTGCGTTTCCTCCTGACCCGGTTGCATGACTGGCTGTTTCCGGCGCCCGCCGCGTTGATGACCCCGAAGGACCCGCTCGAATACCTGCGCAAGCTGGACAGGCTGTCTTGACCGGGGTCGAAATCTTCACCGACGGCGCCTGTCTCGGCAATCCGGGCCCCGGCGGCTGGGCGGCTCTGCTGCGCGGCGGCGGCCGGGAATCGGAACTGGTCGGCGGCGCCGGGCACACCACCAACAACCGCATGGAGCTGATGGCGGCCATAGCGGGCCTCGAGGCCCTGACCCGGCCCTGCTCCGTGCGGCTGACGACGGACAGCCGCTATGTGATGGACGGCATCCGGTCGTGGCTCCCGAACTGGAAGCGCAACGGCTGGCGGACCGCGGCGCGAAAGCCGGTCAAGAATGTCGATCTGTGGCAGAGGCTCGACGAGGCGTCGGCCCGCCATGAGATCGAGTGGATCTGGGTGCGCGGCCACGCCGGCCATGCCGAGAACGAGCGCGTGGACGCCCTCGCGCGGCAACGGGCCGAGCGCGAGGGCGGCCGACTCTAGAGCTGCTCCAGGATCTTCTCGGCGCTGGATACCTCGAAGGCTCCGCCGTCCTCCAGATTCAGTTGCGTGACCGTGCCGTCCTCGACGATCATGGAATAGCGCCGCGCCCGCACGCCGAGCCCGAGGCCGCTCAGATCGAGTTCGACCCCCATCGCCCTGGCGAGGTCCCCGCTGCCGTCGGCAAGCATGCGGACCTTGCCGGCCGCGCCCTGCTGCTCGCCCCAGGCGCCCATGACGAACGGGTCGTTCACCGCAACGCAAACGATGTCGTCCACCCCCTTCGCCCGGATGGCGTCCGCCTTCTCGACAAAGCCGGGAAGGTGTTTGGCCGAGCAGGTCGGCGTGAAGGCTCCCGGCACGCAGAAGGCGACCACCTTCCTGCCGGTGAACAGGTCTCCGGTCTCGACGCTCTGCGGCCCGCCATCGGCCATCTCCTTCAAGGTCGCTGCCGGGACCTTGTCTCCTTTGGCAATCGTCATGCCTGCTACTCCTCGCTCTTGATGGCCGCACCATAGAAACCGTCCGCGCCAGCGCAAGGCGAAGGATTGAAGCAGGCCGAACCGGACTGGATGGCAGCCGGTCTTCCTTCTATAACCCCGGTGTCGAATTGGCGGGAGGCGCTGATGCCGGATTCGGTGCCGGCGGGCGTGGCGGACCGCGGAAAATTCCAGGATCCTGACTACACGGCGGACGGCAGCCGGCGCGCCAGGGTCGCGCTGCGCCGGCTCGAAACGCTCTGGATCAATACCGGGACGCTCTGCAACCTCGCCTGCCGCAATTGCTATATCGAGTCGACTCCGCGCAACGACCGGCTCGTCCATATCCGGGCCGCTGAAACGGCCGCATATCTCGATGAGATCGTCCGCACGGGCGCCGGCACCCGCGTGATCGGGTTCACAGGCGGCGAGCCGTTCATGAATCCGGAGTTCATGGCCATGTTGGCGGACACGCTCGACCGCGGCTTCGAGACGCTGACGCTGACCAACGCGATGCGCCCGATGATGAAGCACCGGGAGGCGCTGCTGGGGCTCAGGGTCCTGCATGGCCGGCGGCTTCGCGTCCGGGTCTCGCTCGACCATTACACAAAGGCCCTGCACGAAACGGAACGCGGTGAACGCAGCTGGGAGCCCGCGCTGGCGGGGCTGTCCTGGCTCGGCGAAAACGGTTTCGCCCCGGAGGTGGCGGGCCGGACCTGCTGGGGAGAGGACGAGGACGATGCGCGCACCGGCTATGCAAGGCTGTTCGCGGGGCTCGGCCTGGCCTGCGACGCCGACGATCCGGTTGCGCTGACGCTCTTTCCCGAAATGGACGAAGGCGCCTCCGCGCCCGAGATCACGACGGCTTGCTGGGCAGCGCTCGGCAAGTCGCCTTCGGACATCATGTGCTCCGCTTCCCGCATGGTCGTGAAGCGGCGGGGCGCGTCGACGCCGGTTGTCGTCGCCTGCACCCTCCTGCCCTACGACCCGCGGTTCGAGCTCGGCGAAACACTGTCCGAGGCTGCGGACCCGGTGCCCTTGAATCATGTGCATTGCGCCAGATTCTGCGTGCTTGGCGGCGGAGCCTGCGGCGGCGCCTGAAGTCCTGCCCGCCGGGTCCCGGCGCCTCGAATTTCGAGGTATTGATTTTGTTGCCTGAGCGACTATATCTCGGCATAAAGTCGCCTAGGTAACTAAATTCAGGTTCATCAACGCATGGAAGACGAACGCTATTTCGGCTTTCTGGTCTCCGATGTAGCCCGGTTGCTGCGCACCGAGTTCGACCGCCGGGTGCGCGATATCGGCCTCACCCGTTCGCAGTGGCTGGCGCTCACCCGCATCTACCGGCAGCCCGGCTGCACGCAGTCGGAGCTGGCCGAGACCATGGAGATGGAAAAGGGCCCTGCGGGCCGGCTGATCGACCGGCTGGAGGAAAACGGATTTGTCGTGCGGGAGGCCGACCCCGCGGACCGCCGCGTCCGGCGCATCCATTTGACTCCGGAGGCCGAGGCGATCGAGCGCACGATGCGCCGGATCGCCCGCCAGACGATCCATGAGGCCCTGAACGACTTGAGCGAGGCCGATCGCGACAGGGCCGTCGAACTGCTGATTACGGTGAAGGCCCGCCTGCAGGAAATGCTGCAGAACAAGAACCAGGCCGCGACTGCGGCCGAACGACAGGTGGCGGCGCAATGAGCCTGCGACGCGTGAACCGGGCCCTGACCCGCCTGGTGCTGCTGATCGTCGTTCCGCTGGCCGCGATCGCAGCCGGCGGTTACGTCTATCTCACCGGCGGGCGCTATGTGACGACCGAAAACGCCTATGTGAAGAACGACATCATCCAGGTCAGCGCCGACATCGAAGGCCGGGTGGTGGATATTGCCGTGCAGGACCATCAGGAGGTCCGCACGGGAGACCTGCTCTTCCGGATCGATTCGGTCCCGATCGAGATCCGGCTCGCGCGCACGGAGGCAGAGCTGGGGATGGTGCGCGACGAATTGCTCGGTTTGCGGGCCGAGTACGATGTCGCCGCAAGCGAACTGGAGGTCACGGAAGGCGAAATGCGCGAGGCGCAGGAAGCCGTTCGCTACCACAAGACGCAGGTGAAACGCCTTCGCAGCCTGCAGCGGCGGGGCGCGACGACCCGGATCAGGCTGGAGGCTGCCGAACACGACCTGGCGGTCGCCCGGCAACGGACCGAGGTGATTCGCAAGCGGGCGGAAGTGGCCCGGAAGCGCATGAGCCGGGTGCTGGTGGAAATGGGCGGCGCGCTCGACACGCCGATCGAGAGACACCCGATGTACCGGGAAAAGCAGTCGCTCCGCGACGCGGCCCGCCTCGACCTGGAGCGCACGGTCGTCAGGGCGCCGGTCGGCGGAATCGTCAGCAATGTCAAATTGCAGGCGGGCGAGTATGTCAATTCCGGCAAGCCCGTGTTTTCCATCATCGCCCGGCAGCAGCCCTGGGTGGAAGCCAATCTCAAGGAGACGGAGCTGACCCATATCCATGTCGGGCAGAAGGCGACGGTGGTCGTCGATGCTTACCCGGATCTGGTGTGGCAGGCCGAGGTCCAGAGCATCAGCCCGGCGACGGGCGCGGAATTCGCCGTGCTTCCGCCTCAGAACGCAACCGGCAACTGGGTCAAGGTGGTGCAGCGCCTGCCGGTCCGCCTTCAGCTTCAGGAGCGGCCCGGCGCACCGCCGCTGCGCGCGGGCATGACCGTTTCCGCCTCGATCGACACCGTGCGCGAGCGCCATTTGCTGACCGTCATAAAGGAAAGCTGGGCCCGCACGCGGTCCGACGTCGAATAGCGTGCCCCATGGACGAAACGCCGCTTCATCGTAGATAATCGGGGCGCGGCCTCTGAAGTAAGGCCATGGCCCCGGGAGCTCAGATATGGCGCTTGCGCAAGTCAAGCTCGACGACAAATACAACCTGGACGAAGGGCGGGCTCTGCTGACCGGAGCCCAGGCGCTGGTAAGGCTGCCGCTGGTGCAGCGCCGGCGCGACCTTGCCGCCGGCCTCAATACGGCCGGTTTCATTTCCGGCTATCGCGGCTCCCCCCTCGGCGGCTACGACCAGCAGCTCTGGGCGGCCCGCAAGCATCTGCAGGACCATCACGTCGTCTTCAAGGCCGGCGTCAACGAGGATCTCGCCGCCACCTCCGTCTGGGGCACGCAGCAGTCCGGCTTCTTCGGGGATGCCAGCTATGACGGCGTCTTCAGCATCTGGTACGGCAAGGGCCCGGGCGTGGACCGGACCGGCGACGCGCTCAAGCATGCAAACCTGTTCGGCACCCATCCGCATGGCGGCGTGATTGCGCTCGCCGGCGACGACCATATCGCCAAGAGCTCCACGACCGCGCACCAGAGCGAGTTCGCCTTCGTCGATGCCATGGTGCCGATCCTGAATCCCTCGGGTGTCCAGGAGTTCCTCGATTTCGGCCTCTACGGCTTCGCCATGTCGCGCTATGCCGGCCTCTGGGCGGGTTTCATCTGCGTCACGGACACGGTCGACTCGACGGCGACCGTCGATATCGATCCCGACCGCGTGCAGATCCGGCTCCCCACCGATTTCGAAATGCCGGAGGGCGGCGTCAACATCCGCTGGCCGGATGTGTGGGTCGAGCAGGAGCCCCGCCTGCATCATTTCAAGCTGCCCGCGGCCGTGGCCTTCGTGCGCGCGAACCGGCTGGACCGGGTTGCTGTCGGCGGACCGGGCCGGCGGATCGGCATCGTGACCACGGGCAAGTCCTATCTCGACACGCGCCAGGCCCTTTCCGCGCTCGGCATCGACGACGCGACCGCCCGCGAGCTGGGGCTCTCGGTCTACAAGGTGGCGCTCTCCTGGCCGATCGAGCCGGAAGGCATGCGGGCGTTCTGCGAGGGCCTGGACGAGGTCATCGTCGTCGAAGAGAAACGCGGGCTGATTGAGCCGCAGATCAAGGAACTGCTCTACGGCACGCCGGCGGACCGCCGGCCGAGGGTCGTCGGCAAGACCGACGAGGACGGGCGGGCACTGCTGCGCAGCCACGGGGAACTGCAGCCCGAAGAAGTGGCGGAAGCGATCCTGTCCCGCCTCGGGCGCGTCGCCGACACCGGGCGCTTCGAATCCCGCCTGGAGGCGATCCGGCAAGTAACGCGCCAGTCGGACGGCAACCAGCCAAGCCTCGTGCGCACGCCGTCATTCTGCTCCGGCTGCCCGCACAACTCCGGCACAAGGCTGCCGGACGGGTCGCGGGCGTTCTCCGGCATCGGCTGCCACTTCATGGCGCAATGGGTCGATCCGGAGAAGACGGCCACCTACACCCATATGGGCGCGGAAGGCGCGACCTGGGCCGGGCTGCACCATTTCGTCGAGACGCCGCACATCTTCCAGAATATCGGCGACGGCACCTACTACCATTCCGGCATCCTGGCCGTGCGCGCCGCCGTCGCGTCGGGCGCCAACATGACCTACAAGGTGCTCTACAACGACGCCGTTGCGATGACCGGCGGCCAGCCGGTGGACGGTCCGCTGTCGCCGGCGATGGTGACGCAGCAGCTTGCCGCCGAGGGCGTGAAGCCGATCTATCTCGTCACCGATACGCCGGAAGCCTATGAAAAAGCGCGCGATCTGGCGCCCGGCACAGTGGTCAAGCCCCGCTCGGAAATGAACCAGGTCCAGATTGCGCTGCGCGAAATGAAGGGCGTCTCAGGCCTCGTTTATGTGCAGACCTGCGCCGCCGAAAAACGCCGGCGGCGCAAGCGCGGCGCGTTCCCCAACCCGCCCAAGCGCATGTTCATCAACCCCACCGTCTGCGAAGGCTGCGGGGATTGCGGCGTCAAGTCGAACTGCGTCTCCGTCATCCCGGTCGAGACCGAGTTCGGCCGCAAGCGCATGATCGACCAGTCGGCCTGCAACAAGGATTATTCCTGCCTGAACGGCTTCTGCCCGAGCTTCGTCACGGTCTATGATGCCGAGCCGCGCAAGGGGGAGCCGGCCGGCAAGGCGCCGGGGCCTTTGGAAGTCCTGCCGGAACCGGTTATTCCGGCGACCGACGAGCCCTATTCCATGATGATCGACGGCATCGGCGGCACCGGCGTCATCACCGTGGGCGCGCTGCTCGCCATGGCGGCACATCTGGAAGGCAAGGCGGCAACGGTGATGGACATGACCGGGCTCGCGCAGAAGGGCGGCGCCGTCTGGAGCCATCTCAGGATCGCCGACAATCCGGAAGACCTGCACAGCGTGCGCATCGGGCTTGGCGGCGCCAGCGCCCTGATCGGCTGCGACCTCGTGACCTCCAGCCAGACCGACACGCTTTCCAGGCTCGGGCGAGGCACCAGCCAGGCGGTCATCAACACCTACCGGACCTACACCAACGAGTTTGCGCGCAATCCCGACATGTCCTTCCCGGAGGACGAGCTGCGTACCCGGATCGAGGCCGCGCTCGGCAGCGACGCAGTAGAGATGATCGACGCCACGCGGCTTGCCACGGCGCTGCTGGGCGACGCCATCGGCTCCAACCTGTTCATGACCGGGTTCGCCTATCAGAGGGGTCTGGTCCCGGTGACTGCCGAGGCGATCGAACGCGCGATCGAGCTCAACGGCGTCGCCGTCGAGATGAACAAGACGGCGTTCGACTGGGGCCGGCGGGCGGCCCATGACCTCGCCTTTGTCGAGCGCATCGCATATCCCGCGGACGCCAAAGCCGAGCGCCCTGCCCTCGAAAGCCTGGACGACATGGTGGCACGCAGGACAGCCTTCCTGACCGGCTACCAGAATGCCGCCTATGCAGCGCGTTACACCGCACTTGTGGACCGTGTGCGCGAGGCGGAGGGCATCGAGGGCGGCGGACCGCTTTCCCACGCGGTCGCCCGCTACTACTTCAAGCTGCTGGCCTACAAGGACGAATACGAGGTCGCGCGTCTCCACGCCTCCCCGGACCTGCGCCGGCAGATCGGGCGCCAGTTCGAGGACGGCTACCGGCTCGAATTCAATCTGGCCCCGCCGCTGTTCGCCCGGAAAGACCCGGTCACCGGCGAGCCGCGCAAGATGCGTTTCGGTTCCTGGATGCTGCACGTCTTCAGGCTGCTGGCGGCCATGCGCGGCCTGCGCGGCACGGCGTTCGACCCCTTCGGGCGCACGGAGGAACGGCGCCGCGAGCGGGCGCTCATTGCGCAATACGAGGCCGATATCGAAGAAATCCTCGGCCGCTTCGGCCCGCAGACCCGCGCCGCTGCCGTCGCCCTGGCGAGCGTGCCGGAACATATCCGCGGTTATGGCCATGTGAAGCTGCGCCATCTGGAAGCTGCGGAGAAACAGCGCGACGCGCATCTCGAAGCGCTTCGCAATCCGGGCAAACGCACGGTAGCCGCTGCCGAATAGGAGCCCCTCGACTATGAATGGAACGGAAACCGCGATCGTCGTCGGGGTCGGACCCGGCCTTGGCGCGTCGCTCGGGCGCATCTTCTCCCGGGCGGGCATGAAGGTCGCGCTGGCCGCGCGCACGCCGGCCAGGCTGGAGCCCGTTGCCGCCGAGATGGGCGGCAATGTGAGCCTGCATGCGTGCGACGCTACAGACGATGCCAGCGTCAAGGCGCTGTTCGCCGCGGTGCCTGAGCCGGATATCGTGGTTTTCAATGCGTCCGGGCGCGTGCGCGGCAGTGTCGTGGACATCGAGACCGAGCAGTTCGAGCAGGCGTGGCGGCAGGCCTGCCTCGGCGGCTTCATCGTGGGCCGGGAAGCCGCCCGCACCATGCTTCCGCGCGGTTCGGGCAGCATCTTCTTCACCGGCGCCACGGCCTCCGTGAAGGGCTATGCCATGTCGGCGGGCTTTGCGGTCGGTAAATTCGGCCTGCGCGCGCTGGCGCAGTCGATGGCGCGGGCATACGGCCCCAAGGGCATCCATGTCGCCCATTTCGTCATCGACGGCGGCATTCTGGGGCCGCATCACGCGCCCGACCCCGGCCTTCCGGAAGACCACCTGCTGGCTCCCGATTCGATTGCCGAGACCTACCTGCACGTCCACCGCCAGCATCGCTCGGCCTGGGCGCTGGAAGTGGACCTGCGGCCATGGACGGAGTCCTTCTGAGGAACCGCCGGGCCTGAGCGGCCGCGATTGCGAGGATGAGCATGGCAAAGCGCGTGCTGGTTCTGAACGGACCGAATCTCAACATGCTCGGTCAGCGCCAGCCGGAGATTTACGGACGGACGACCTTTGCCGAAATCGACGCCGCCGTGGAGGCCGCCGCGGGGGAACTCGGCATGGAGGCAATCTGCCGGCAAAGCAACCACGAAGGCGAGCTCGTCACCTGGATACAGGAGGCGCGGGGAGACTTCGACGCCATCGTCATCAATGCCGCGGCCTATACCCACACGTCGGTGGCGCTGCTCGATGCGCTCACGCTCTTCGAGGGGCCGGTGGTCGAGGTCCATCTTTCCAACATCCACCGGCGCGAATCCTTTCGCCACCGCTCCTACATATCGGGCGCCGCTCTCGGCATGATCGCGGGCTTCGGCCCGGTCGGCTACAGGCTGGCCCTGCTGGCGCTCGAAGACCATTGGCGCCCGGACGGGGGATCCCCATGAGCCGTTTTGCAATCGATGAAGATGCGGTTCGCCGCCTGGCGGGATTGCTGGAAGAAACAGGCGTCGGAGAGATCGAATATCGCGACGGAGACCGCTGCCTGCGGATTTCGGCGCGCGCCGCCGCGCCGGCGGCCCCGCCCGCCATTCCGGCCGCGGCGCCGCAACCCGCACCCGCAGCAGATCCGGCCGCCCCCCCCCAGCAGCCTCCCGGCGCGGCGGAGGGCACGCCCGTCACGGCGCCTATCGTCGGCACGGTCTATCTCCAGCCGGAGCCCGGGCAGCCGGCATTCGTGCAGGTCGGAGACCGCGTCCAGACGGGCCAGACCTTGCTCATCATCGAGGCGATGAAGGTCTACAACCAGATTCCCGCCCCTTGCGACGGCGTCGTGCGCCAGGTTCTCGTCTCCAGCGGCGACCCGGTCGAATATGGCGAGACCCTGATGATTCTCGGCTGAGCGGGTGTTCGAGAAGGTCCTGATCGCCAATCGCGGCGAGATCGCGCTTCGCATCATCCGCGCCTGCCGCGATCTCGGCATCCGCACGGTGGCGGTCCATTCCACCATCGATTCCGAGGCGATGCATGTGCGCCTTGCGGACGAGAGCGTGTGCATCGGCCCGCCGGCGCCGCGCGACAGCTATCTCAGCATGGCGGCGCTGGTCTCCGCCGCCAGCGTGGCCGGCGCCGACGCGATTCATCCGGGCCTCGGTTTCCTTGCGGAGAATCCCACCTTCGCGCAGGTCGTCACCGATCACGGCTTCACCTTTATCGGGCCGAGCCCGGAGCATATCGCCACGATGGGCGACAAGATCGCTGCCAAGGCCGCCATGTCTGAGGTCGGCATCTCTCCCGTGCCCGGCAGCGACGCGGCCGTGGAAGACGATGCGGAAGCGGCGCAGATCGCCGACGGGATCGGCTACCCGGTGCTGGTGAAGGCGGCGGCCGGCGGCGGCGGGCGCGGCATGCAGATCGCCCGTACGCCGGCGAACCTGGCCCCGGCGCTGGGACTGGCGCGGCGCGAGGCGGCGGGCGCGTTCGGCGATTCGCGGGTGTTCATCGAGAAATTCATCGAGAATCCGCGCCATATCGAAATCCAGGTCCTTGCCGACTCCCACGGCAACGCCATCCACCTGGGGGAACGCGACTGTTCCATCCAGCGCCGGCACCAGAAGGTGGTCGAGGAGGCGCCCTCCCCCGCCCTGGACGCTTCGCAGCGCGCCGGGATCGGCGAACGGGCCGCGGCGGCGGTCCGGCGGCTCGGCTACCTGGGCGCCGGTACGCTGGAATTCCTCTACGACGGGCGCGACTTCCACTTCATCGAGATGAACACGCGGCTGCAGGTCGAGCATCCCGTCACCGAAATGGTGACGGGCGTCGATCTCGTGCGCGAGCAATTGACCATCGCGGCCGGCGGGGAACTGCCCTTCAGGCAGGCCGATGTGCGCTTCGACGGCCATGCCATCGAGTGCCGGGTCAATGCCGAGGATGCCCGCACCTTCGTGCCCTCGCCCGGCCGCGTCCGCGAGTACCACCCTCCGGGCGGACCCGGCGTCCGGGTCGATTCCGCCCTCTTTGCCGGCTGCATCGTGCCGCCGTACTATGACAGCCTGATCGCCAAGCTGGTGGTCCACGGACCGGACCGTCCGACCGCCGTCGCCCGGCTCGCGCGCGCGCTCGACGAATATGTCATCGTGGGTATAGACACCAACCTCGACCTGCACCGGGGCATCGCGGCCGACGGGGATTTCAACGGCGGAGCCTACGATATCCACTGGCTCGAACGCTGGATGGACGGCGCTTGAAGCGGATTTCGGCGGAAATGCTGCTGACCGCCTATCGCCTGGGACTGTTCCCCATGGCGGACGGGCGCCGCTCGAATACGCTCTACTGGCTCGATCCGCGCCGGCGCGGAGTCATTCCGCTCGACCGGTTCCGGGTGTCCCGGCGCCTCGGCCGCACGGTTCGCCAGGGACGGTTCGAGGTCGCGGTCGATTGCGACTTCGACGCGGTCATCGCCGCCTGCGCCGAGCCGCGCTCCGACGATGGCGACACCTGGATCAATGACGACATCCTGCGGCTCTACCGGGAACTGTTCCGGAAAGGCGACGCGCACAGCGTCGAGTGCCGGCTGGACGGGCAATTAGCGGGCGGGCTTTACGGCGTGTCGGTCGGCGGCGCCTTCTTCGGGGAGAGCATGTTTTCGCGGGTCCGGGATGCCAGCAAGGTCGCGCTCGTCCACCTGGCGGCCCGCCTCCGGTACGGCGGCTACCGCCTTCTGGACACGCAATTCGTCACCGGCCATCTCGTCACATTCGGCGCGATGGAGATCAGCCGCACGGACTATCGCCGCCGCCTTAGGTCGGCCATCCATGTGGACACCGACCTGCCCCGCGACCTGCCGGACGGCGAGCTGGAGCGGTTCCTCGCCGCAGCGAGGGCTACGCCGCTTCCAGAGGCACGATAGGCGCGGCGTCCCTCACCACGATTCCGCCCCGGTTGCCCGGCTCGATGCTGCCATAACGGGCGGCGAAGGCCTCGGGCAGCCGGCGGGCGGAGGGCGGGCAAAGCCAGAGCCGCAACAGGTGGCGCCGGCGCTCGGGTTCCGGCCAGTCCTCGAAGGCCGTGCGGTCGTGCAGGATGACGTGGTTGCAGAGGAATTGCATGTCCCCGGCCTTGAAGGCCATGTCGAGCCGGAAGTCGTTGCTCTCGCAGAGCGAGTCGAACAGGTCGAGGGCCTCGACCTGCTTCGGCGTCAATGCCGGCACCTCCGGGAAGCGGCGCGCGGACTCGATGTAGCGCCGCGTGTAGAGCGTGGTCAGCTCGTCGCCGATCCGGTTGAACACGGGCAAGACAAACCAGGGCTTCATGCCTTCCGGCACCTCGCCGCGCCGGTCCACGAAGAACGGCTCGTAGAGCTCGGCGGCAAGGTCGGGCCGCCGCCGCGCCATCTCGTTGTGGACGGCAACGGAACTCACGATGGAGCTCAGGCCGCCCGAGCGGGCGGGCTGCAGGCACATCAGCGCCACGATATCGACCGAATCGGTGTGGAAAAGCTGGCGTTCGCGGGTCTGGTAAACGCGGACATTGGGATCGCTGCTGTGCAGGCCCACATCCTTGACATGGCCCATCAGGTGGCCCCTGGCATTCTGCGAGCGCGCGCTACCGAAATGAGCGCCGACGCCCCAGAAGGCGGCCACGGCCTCTTCCCGGCTCATTCTGTCCACCGGCAGCCCGCGCAACAGGAAGAACCCCCGGCCCTCCAGCAGCTCCCGCCTGAGGCCGGCGAGCCTCGGCCCCAGCGCCGGCAGCGGAAAGGCCGCCTTGTCCACTTCGATCAGGGGCCGGTCGATGGCGGCCACGGCGGCATCGATCTCGGCGATATCCGCTTCGGAAAGGCGGTATTCCCAATCACCCTGCGCTTCCATCTCCGGGCCGCGCCAGGCCGCGGGGCTGTCGAGGACTTCTGGAGAAACGGTCGTCATGCCATGCTTATCCGGTCGATTCACTTGCCGGAGACTATACCCCCGATGCTGCCCCCGGAATCAATGGCGCCGAGCGCCGGGCCCCGTGACGCCCGAAGAATTCCGGGCCCAAGCCCACCGCCTCGTGGACTGGATGGCCGACTACATGGCGGAGGTGGAACGCTTCCCGGTCCGCGCGCAGACCCGTCCGGGCGAGATCGCCTCCGCCCTGCCCCAGGCTCCGCCCGAGGCCGGCGAACGCATGGAAACCGTGTTCGCGGACTTCGAGCGCATCGTGCTGCCCGGCATGACCCACTGGCAGCACCCGCGCTTCTTCGCCTATTTCCCGGCCAATTCGAGCCCGCCTTCGGTGCTGGCCGAGATGTTGACGGCGGCGCTCGGCGCGCAGTGCATGCTGTGGCAGACCTCGCCCGCCGCCACCGAGATGGAAACCCGGATGCTGGAGTGGCTCGGGCAGGCCATCGGGCTGCCCGCCGGCTTCTCGGGCGTCATCCAGGATTCGGCCTCGTCCGCCATATTGTGCGCGCTCCTGACCGCGCGCGAGCGGGCGACCGGAGGCGCCGCGAACGAGCAGGGCCTCGCCGGAGCGGGGGTTGCGCCGGTCGTTTACACCTCGGACCAGGCCCATTCGGCCACCGAGAAGGGAGCCAAGATCGCCGGCTACGGCCGCAATCATGTGAGATTGATCGAGACCGGCGGTGATTTCGCGATGAAGCCGGACGCGCTCGACGCCGCCATTCGGGCCGACAGGGCGGCCGGCCTCCGGCCCGCCTGCATCGTGGCGAGCATGGGCACCACCGGCGTCGGCGCTGTCGACCGGCTGGACGGGATCGGCGCCGTCGCCCGCGCGCACGACGTCTTCTTCCATGTCGATGCCGCCTGGGCGGGCAGCGCGCTCATCTGCGAGGAGCACCGCTGGATGCTGCGGGGCGTCGAGACCGCGGACAGCCTCGTCTTCAATCCGCACAAATGGCTGCTCACCAATTTCGACTGCTCGGCGCATTTCGTTCGCGATCCGGACGCGCTGGTCCGCACGCTTTCGATCCTCCCGGCCTATCTGCAAAGCCGGGAGGGCGGCTCCGTCATCGACTATCGCGACTGGAGCGTGCCGCTGGGGCGGCGGTTCCGCGCGCTCAAGCTCTGGTTCGTGCTGCGCAGCTACGGCCTCGCGGGTCTGCGCGAACTGGTCCGCCGGCATATTGCGCTTGCGGCGTGGCTGGAAGGCGAGATCGCGGCGGATCCGGATTTCGAACTTGTGGCGCCCAGGTCGTTGGCACTGCTCAATTTCCGCTACGCTCCCGCCGGCGCGGACGCGCTGGACGAGTTGAACGAGCGGCTGCTGCACGCACTCAACGATGAAGGCCGCATCTACCTGACGCAGAACATCGTGCGCGGGAACTATGCGATCCGTATCTCCATCGGGCAGACGAGCACCGAACGCATCCATGTCGAGCAGGCATGGGAAGCGGTCAAGACCGCCGCCGCCCGCTTGTAGGCGTATCCGGCGGTCTCCCGGCCGCCGCCGGGGATCGAACGGGGCGGCGCTCCGCCTCCTATCCGGCCCTTGCGATCACGAACCGGTAGGGCGCGTCCGCCTCGTGCGCTTCCACGATGTCATGGCCTTCGGTGGCGCAGAAATGGCGCATGTCGATGGGCGAGGCCGGATCGTCGGTGAGCACTTCCAGCCGATCCCCCGGCGCCATCGTCCTGAGGCGCTTGCGCGCCCGCAGGACCGGAATCGGGCAGCGCAGGCCGGTCGCGTCGAGACGTTCGGCCATGCGTCAAAAAGCGTTGAGCGGGATCTTGAGATAGGCGCGCCCGTTGCTTTCGGGCTCCGGCAGGTCTCCGCCGCGCATGTTGACCTGGATGGACGGCAGCAGCAGCGCCGGCACGTCCAGCGTCCTGTCCCGCTCGGTGCGCATGGCGACGAAGGAGGATTCGTCGATCCCGTCGCGCACATGCCGGTTGGCCCGGCGCTCCTCGGCCACGGTCGTCTCCCAGGCCACCGCCCGCCCGCCGGGCGCGTAGTCGTGCCCGACGAAAATGCGCGTCTCGGGCGGAAGCGACAGGATGCGCCGCACGGACCGGTAAAGCGCCGCCGCATCGCCGCCGGGGAAGTCGCAGCGCGCCGTGCCGAAGTCCGGCATGAACACCGTGTCGCCGGTGAACGCGGCGTCGCCGATGACGTAGGTGACGCAGGCGGGCGTGTGGCCGGGCGTGTGCAGCACCCCCGCTTCCACTTGCCCCACACGGAAGCGCTCCTCGTCCTCGAACAGCCGGTCGAACTGCGAGCCGTCGGCAAGGAACTCCGGAGGCAGGTTGTAAATGTCCTTGAAGACGGCCTGCACATCGACGATGTGGCTGCCGATGGCCGTTCGTCCGCCCGCGGCCTCCTTCAGGAAGGCGCCGGCGCTCAGATGGTCGGCATGGACATGGGTCTCGAGAATCCACTCGACGGAAAGCCCGCGCTCGCGGACCCGCTCCAGGATCCGTTCCGCGAAGACGGTTTCCGTTCGTCCGGAATAGATGTCGTAGTCGAGCACCGGATCGACGATGGCGGCCTGCCCGCTCTCCGGGCACGCGACGATATAGCTCACCGTTGAACTCGGCTCGTGAAACAGCGCTTCCACCAGCGGTCGTTCGGCCAAGGGTCGCCCTCCCTCGGAGAGAGGCGCTATCCTATACCGGATTCACAAACGGGAGAACGCATCCGTGACTGCGCCGCTGATCGACTACCGCTCCGAAGACGGCATCGCAACGATTACGCTCAACCGGCCCGACAAGATGAACGCGCTGTCGAACGGGCTCGTCGCCGAACTGATCGAGGCCTTCGAGCGGCTGCAGGACGGCGACGACCGCGTCGCGATCCTGACCGGCGCGGGCGAGCGCGCCTTCTCGGTCGGCGCGGACCTGCGCGACCCGCCGCGCGACCCGGAACTCTGGGAGTGCATGCCGGGCGTGGGCGTGATGGTGGACAAGCCGATCGTCGCCGCCGTGCATGGCTACTGCGTCGGCGGCGCCTTCTGCCTGGTCGAGTTCTGCGATCTCGCGGTGGCCGACGAGACCGCGGACTTCTTCTATCCCGAGGCGCAGATCGGGTTCTGCGGCGGGCTGATCGCCGGGCTGGCGGCGCGCATCCCGCACAAGCTCGCGATGGAATTCATGATGACCGGAAAGCATTTCGACGGCGAACGCGCCGCCGACATCGGCATGGTCAACCGGGCCGTGCCGCGAGGCGAGCTGATGGCCGCGGCAAGGGACTATGCGACCATCCTCAGGGACAGCGCGCCGCTCGTGCTGCGAACGGTCAAGCGCTTCGTGCGCGATACCGTGGTCGCGCGCGGCCCCTCCGAGCTCCAGGCGCTGGCGCGGCGCGAGCTGCTTTCGATCAGCCGCAGCGAGGACCAGAAGGAAGGCGGGCGCGCCTTCCGCGAGAAGCGCAAGCCCATGTTTACCGGCCGATGAGCGACGAGGTCGTCTTCGAGGTCCGCGACCGGGTGGGCCTCATCCGCCTCAACCGGCCGGAAAAGCTCAACGCCTTCACCAACCCGATGCTGGAAGAATGGCTGGAGGCGCTCGACGAGGCGGAGGCCCGCGAGGACGTGCGCTGCACCGTCATCACCGGCACGGGGCGCGGCTTCACCACCGGCGGCGATGTTTCGACCATGGGCGAGGGCCGGGACAACAGCCCGCGCGCGACCAAGGACCGCATCTGGGAGACGATCCAGGCGGTGCCGAAGCGGCTCGCGACCATGGACACGCCGACAATCGCCGCCGTCAACGGGGTCGCCACCGGCGGCGGGGTGGATGTGGCGCTCGCCTGCGACATAAGGGTGTGCGCCGCGTCTGCGCGCTTCGCCGAGACCTATGCCCGGCTCGGCCTCATCCCCGGCGCGGGCGGGGCGTATTTCCTGCCCCGCGCCGTGGGCGTCGCCCGTGCGCTGGAGCTGCTCTGGACGGCGGAATTCATCGACGCGGAGACCGCCGAGCGCATCGGCCTCGTCAACCATGTCTATCCGGACGAGAGCTTCCTCGACGACGCGATGGCGCTCGCGGGCCGCATCGCCGCCGCCGCGCCGCTTTCCGTGCGCTACATCAAGCGGACGGTCTATCGCTCGCTCGCGACCGACATGCTCACCAGCTTCGATCTCGTGTCCTCGCACATGACGGTCGTGCGCTCGTCCGAGGATCATGTCGAGGCCGTCGCGGCCTTCCGCGAAAAGCGCGCGCCGGACTTCAAGGGCCGCTGAGTTCCGGGGCCACTTCCGGCGTCTGCCGGCGCACGGCATAGTGGCTCCATCCGCAATTCCGCTGTCAGGAGACACGAACCTTGTCCACATTGACCGAAGACGATCTCGCCGCGCTGCGCGCGCTCGACACGCCGACGATCTGCAACGCGCTGGAGGTCGTGGCCGGCAGCCGGCTGAACACCGGCTTCACGGTGGAGCCGCTGGTATGCCCGTTCCCCGACCTGCCGCCCATCGTCGGCTATGCGCGCACCGGGTCGATCCGTTCTCAATTCCCGAGCGCCGTCGGCGGCAACGACGCCGCGAAGCTCAGGGTTTCCTATTACGACTATGTCGCCCATGGCGGCCCGGCGCCGCAGATCGTGGTGCTGCAGGACCTGGACGGCCCGCGCGCCGGCTTCGGCGCGTTCTGGGGCGAGGTCAACTCCAACATCCACAAGGCGCTCGGCTGCCTCGGCGTCGTCACCGACGGCTGCATCCGCGACATTCCCGACTGGGCGGACGGCTTCCAGGCCGTCGCCGGCTCGATCAAGCCCGCGCACGCCCATGTGCATGTGGTGAGCTTCGGCGGGCAGGTGAGCGTCGCCGGCATGATCGTCAACGATGGCGACCTTGTTCACGCCGACCGGCATGGCGCGGCGGTCATCCCCGTCGACCAGGCGCGCGAGGTGCCGAAGGCGGCGGCCGAGGTCGCGGCCAAGGAGAAGATCGTGCTGGATGTCTGCCGCGGGCCCGGCTTCACCTTCCAGAAGCTGAAACGCGCCATGCTCGGCCCCGAAGACGTGCACTGAGGGCTCCGGGTCCCCGCGCCATGCATCTTCCCCTCCTGCCTCTGGCCGCCATGGCCGGGCTGGTCGCGCTCTCCAATGTGCTGGTCCAGTATCCGATAAACGACTGGCTGACCTGGGGCGCGTTCACCTATCCGGTCTGCTTCCTCGTCACGGACCTCACCAACCGGATGCACGGCGCGGCGACGGCGCGGTGGGTCGTCTATGTCGGCTTCGCCGCCGCGGTCGTGCTCTCCGTCGTGCTGGCGACGCCGCGAATCGCGATTGCCTCGGGCCTGGCGTTCCTCGTGGCCCAGCTTCTGGACGTGACGGTGTTCGACCGGATGCGGCAGCGGGCATGGTGGCAGGCGCCGCTGGTCTCCTCGATGCTCGGCTCGGCGGTCGATACAGCGCTGTTCTTCTCGATCGCCTTCTACGCCACAGGGGTTCCCTGGATCACGCTCGGCATCGGCGACTTCCTCTGGAAGGCCGCATTCGCGCTCGCCCTGCTGATTCCGTTCCGGCTTCTGATGCCCGCCACGGCCGGCAAGGCGGCTCAATAGTGGGAGACGCCGCCTTCCGCCGGAATGACCGCGCCGTTCACCATGCGCGACTCGTCCGAGGCCAGGAAGAGGCCGATATTGGCGATGTCCTCCGGCGGGCCGATGCTGAACGGATAGTTCTCGAAGATCGCGAACGGCCCTTCCTTCGGGCGCTCCCCGTCCGGCCCCGGATAGCGCGCGCGGATGCGCTCCGACAGGATGAGGCCGGGGCAGATCACATTGGCGCGCACGCCCCGGTCGGAATAGGAGCCGGCGAGCGAGCGCGTGAAGGAGATCAGCCCGCCCTTCGCCGCCGAATAGACGTGCGCCGGCACGAAACCGCGCAGCGCCGCGACCGAGGAGATGTTGATGACCGCGCCGCCGCCGCCCGCGATCATGTGCGGCACGACATGGCGGCACATCAGCATCGGGCCCTTGAGGTCGAGCGGGATCGTGCGGTCCCACACTTCGAGATCGACCTCGTGGATCTCCGTGTCCTCGACCACCGATCCGCCGGCGCAGTTGAACAGCACGTCGATGCGCCCGAACTCCGCCATCGCCGCCGCCGCGCAGGCGGCCGCCGAGGCGTCGTCGGTCACGTCGGTGCGGTGGAACGCAGCCCCGGTCGCAGCCGCCGTCGCGGCGCCCGACGCCTCGTCGATTTCCGCCACCATCACCTTCGCGCCCTCGCGAATGAAGAGTCCGGTGGCCGCCCTGGCGATTCCGGTTCCAGCTCCGGTAATCACCGCGATCTTGCCTTCGAGCCGTCCCATATCCTGCGCTCCTCTCCGTTTCGGTATCCCGTCAATAGTGGGAAATGCCGCCCTCTGCCGGGATGACCGCGCCGTTCACCATGCGCGACTCGTCCGATGCGAGGAAGAGCGCGACATTGGCAATGTCTTCCGGCTGGCCTACGCCGAACGGGTATTTCTCGAAGGTGCCGATCGACCCCTCGCGCGGGCGCTCCTCGTTCGGCTGCCGGTAGCGGGCGCGGACGCGCTCGGTCAGGACGAGCCCCGGACAGATCACATTGGCCCGCACGCCCCGGTCCGAATAGGAGCCGGCAAGCGAGCGCGTGAAGGAGATGAGCCCGCCCTTCGCGGCCGAATAGACGTGCGCCGGGTGGTTGCCGCGCAGCGCCACGACGGACGAAACGTTGACGATGGCGCCGCCGCCGCCCGCGATCATGTGCGGCACGACATGGCGGCACATCAGCATCGGTCCCTTGAGGTCGAGCGGGATCGTGCGGTCCCAGACGCCGAGATCGACTTCATGGATCGCCGTGTCTTCGATCACCGACCCGCCGGCGCAGTTGAACAGGATGTCGATGCGCCCGAACGCGGCCATCGCCGCCGCCGCGCAAGCTGCCGCCGCGGCGTCGTCGGTCACGTCGGTGCGGTGAAAGGAAGCCCCGGTCTCGGCCGCCGTCGCGGCGCCTGCCGCCTCGTCCACCTCCGCCACCATCACGCTCGCGCCTTCGCGAATGAAGATTGCCGTGGCCGCTTTCGCGATCCCGGACCCGGCGCCCGTAACGATCGCGGCTTTCCCTTCGAGGCGTCCCATCTCTTGCCTTCCTTCCGATCCCGGCGCTAGGTTTGCGCCCATGGCACGAGAGCTTATCAATCCTTGCGGCATCTACCAGCGCAATAGCGGCGCGCTGGCGTCCCGGCGGTCCCTGGAGAACGTCAGGGTCGTCGGCCTGTTCTCCAATCTCAAGGCGAATGCCGACCTTTACCTGGAAGAAGTGTCGCACCGGCTGAAGGCGCGCTACCCGCACCTGGAGTTCGAACTCTTCCAGAAGATCGCGAGCGAACCGGCGGACTTCTCGCAGCAATGGCTCGATCGCGTTCATGCCGTGGCCGCCGCCTTCGGGGACTGAGGCTCCTGCACGTCGTGGTGTATCCATGACGCGATCAAGCTCGAAGAGCGCGGCATCCCGGTAGCCGTCACCTGCACGGACGAGTTTTTCGCGCTCGGCAAGGCGGAAGCCGAATGCCTCGGCATGGCCGGCCTGCCGATTGCGGTCGTGCCGCATCCGGTGGCGAAGCTCCCGCCCTCCGGCGTGGCGGAAATCGCCGAGGAGGCCATAGGCCAGATCGTCTACATGCTGGAGGCCGACGCGGTGGAGCTTGCGGAGGAATGCCGCAACCGCCCGCTTCCGAAGCGCGGCCGGCTGCGTTACCGCTCGCTGTTCGAGGGCGACTACAACGCACCCGGTGCGCCGGAGCGGATTTCAGGCCCTGATTCGCCCGAAGCGCTGAACCGCGTCTTCTACCAGCGCGGCTGGACCGACGGCCTGCCCTTCGTCGCGCCCACGCCCGACCGGTGGGAGGCCATGCTGGACGGGCGCGACCCCGGCGAGGAGATCGGCCTCATCGAGCCGCGCCTCGGCCTCGCCACGGTCGGAAAGGTCGCCGCCAACGCCGTGATGGCCGGCGCGACGCCCGCCATGATGCCGGTGATCCTGGCCGCGACCCGCGCCATGACCGCCGAGCGGCTGAACCTGAAGGCGCTCCAGTCCACGACCCATCCCTGCGGCGTGCTGACCGTCGTGCACGGACCGATTGCGGAAGACCTCGACATCGCGTCGGGCACCAACTGCATGGGCCAGGGCATTCATGCCAATGCCGCCATCGGCCGCGCCGTCCGGCTGGTGCTGACCAATATCGGCGGCGCCCAGCCCGGCGTGCTCGACCGCGCGACGATGGGCACGCCCGCCAAATACAGCTATTGCTTCGCCGAGAACGGGGAAGCCAATCCCTGGGCTCCCTTCCAGGTGGAGCGCGGCCTGGCGGCGGAGGAAAACGCGGTCACGGTCTGCGGCGTCGAGGGGCCGCACAATGTCAACGACCATTACAGCGAGACGGCGGAAGACGTTTTGCTGACGGTCTGCGGCACCATGGCGACGCCCGGCTGCAACAACTCCTACTTCCACGGCGAATATCTGGTCGTGATCGGGCCGGAACATGCCGAGGTGATCGCGCGCGACGGCTGGTCGAAGGAGGATGTCGAGCGCTTCATCATCGAGCGCGCGATCATCCCGCGCTGGCATATCGGCAAGGCGCAGATGGCGCTCTACCGCCAGCAGGTGCCGGAGCGTTTCGTCGGACCCGACGGCAGGGACGGCGTGCGCATCGTCAGCGAGCGGGAGCAGCTCATGGTGATGGTCGCCGGCGGCGCCGGACGCCATTCCTGCGTCATGCCCTCTTTCGGCAGCACGCTCTCCGTCACCGAGGCGATCCGGGACTGAAGCGGAATCCATTCGGATTGAAACGACACTGGGGACCAGGCCCGAAACTGTCGCCCCGGCCCCCGTCCCTCCGGATTCACACATCTCCGGTGTTGGCTTCGCACCGCATGGCCCACAACCGTCACCCCGCGCCTCTCCCTTGTCACCCCGGACTCGATCCGGTCCAGCACCGCCGTTGCGGCAGGTGGGAACGAGGCAGGCTGGGCCCGGCTCTCCGCTGGCGCTCCGGCCGAGGTGACGGTGGGGAGCCATGCGATGCAAGGCCGATGCGGGGATGTGCGGATCCGGCAGCCGTGAAAGCAGGGATCGGGTCGATACCCCTGTCAGCCTCACGCAATATGAAAAAATCAGATATTTTCACTTTTTATTCGTTTCATTGCTTGAAATATAGGAAAGTATACTGATATAGGGTTCGGAGAAGCGGTATCCGGAGCCGTTTCTCCGGCGTCGCGCGGCCGGCGGCGCCATTTTCGAAAACCCCCGAGAAAGTCACGGGAGAAGTGTGTCCGCCGTTCCGCGCGCTACTGCGCGTACAGGCGCACGGGCAATCACGCGCGCGAACCGCGCCGCCGCGATACGCCCGCCCGCGCACGCAGGCCCGCACGCATTATACCATCGGGCATGGTTTAGAACTCATTGGCCCATTTTCGTGTACCGATAGAGGCGATTCGCGCCGGTTGTGAGGCGAGATTGTTCCAGGCATTGCAGCAGTGGTCGAGGATGTCGTCGTAGCTTTTGAAGACGCGGT
>JAJDYL010000027.1 GCA_022825195.1 Alphaproteobacteria bacterium | reverse complement strand
ATGCGCCGCTACCGACGCTTCGTCACCGGCCTCACGACCGGTAACGCACGGCTCGCGGTGGAAACGCGGTCGGCTACTCCTTCGTTCCGCAGGACTTTCACCCGCTACCCCCACACCAGTTAGCCTGGCGCTCGAAGTGTCGATGCTGAAATGCTACGACTCGGTCACGGACGGCTCGGTGTCGCGCTGGTCTTTCCACACGGCCTGCCAGGACCCGACGGTTCCCGTGGATGCGCCCTGCCGCAAGAACGTCGTGGTCCGTTCCTACGTCTTCTTCTAGAAAGGCGCGGCAGGTCCCCGGGGCGAGGGCGGCATCCTCGATTCCGCTCGCCGCCCTTCTCCCGTTCATGCTAACCGGACGCCATGAGCGAGGGAAAGATCTGTCCGGACGCCGGTGAGGGCGGATCCCCGGCCGCCCTGGGCCGGGTTCCGGCGCCTGCGGACCCGATTCCGGTTTCGCCCATCCCGGCGGTCAATGTGGCGTCCGTGCCGCAGCGCAGCCCGCTGCGCTATCCGGGCGGCAAGACATGGCTCATCCCGCATATCCGCCATTGGCTGAAGGGCATCGAGCCCCGGCCGAAGCTGCTCGTCGAGCCCTTCGCCGGCGGCGGCATCGTCTCGCTGACGGCCGTCATGGAAGGGCTGGTGGACCGCTGCCTGATGGTGGAGCTCGACCGCGATGTCGCCGCCTTCTGGCACGCCGCGCTCCGCCACGGTCCCGAGCTGTGCGAGATGGTGCAGGATTTCGAGCCGACGCGGGAAGCGGTGGATGCGCTGTCGCGGCAGGTGCCGGAGACTGTGCTGGAGCACGGCTTCCGCACCCTCGTCCTCAACCGCACCAGGCGAGGGGGCATACTGGCGCCTGGCGCGTCCCTCTCGCGCTATGGCGAGAGCGGAAAGGGCGTGGCCTCGCGCTGGTATCCGGGGACGCTCAAGAAGCGTTTCTCCGTAATCGGCGGCTGTGGACAGCGGATCGGATTTTCCGAGGCGGATGGGATGGCCCTTCTGGAAGTCATGGCAGGCAGCCTTGGCGATAACTGCGTGCTGTTCGTGGATCCGCCCTATACCGCAGGTGGCAAACGGGCTGGCAAGCGGCTCTACGCTCACAACGAAGTCGATCACGGCCGTCTGTTCGAGTTGCTCGCAGACGGAAAGACGGACTTCGTGATGACTTACGACCGTGCTCCCGAAATCGAAGCGCTGGTCCGAAAGCACGGCTTCCATGTCGTGCAGGTGGAAATGAAGAACACACACCATGCGCGGATATACGAACTCGTGATTACGCCTCGCCCGGTGTTCGTTCATTGAACCCGCGCTACGGTATTGCCGAGTGGTTCGGGAGGCCATTCCCGGAACTGTCGCCGGATGAACGCCGCCGCTTGGCGGAAGTTGCCTCTACCGGCGGTCGCAAAGCACCGGTCTGCCCGTTCCAGAAGAACAAGCCGCCATGCCGAAAGCGGGGCGGCGTTTGCACCCTTCAACGCTATCGGCCGGACGACGATGGTCGGCTTGGGCTGGCAGTAGGAGCCCCGGCAATCGTATGCCCCGCGAGATTCGAGGAACGGCAGCTTCTGGTAACGTGGCTGGCTGACATCGTGTGCTTCAGCCGAGACGAGGCAATGCTCGCTCGCGAAGTTGCATTCATGCACGGAACCGGTACCGACAAACCCGCCGGAAAAATCGACTTGGTGGTAGCGAAGGCAGTTGGCGGCGACCTCAAGTGGTACGGCTTGGAAATTCAGGCCGTGTATTTTTCAGGTACCGGGATGGGCTCGGAGTTCGAGCGACTGCAGACGGACGACCGGAACCCGCCTCCGTTTCCTAACGCCATACGTCGGCCAGACTGGCGTTCTTCGAGCGCGAAACGACTGATGCCGCAACTGCAGGTAAAAGTGCCGACGCTGCGGCGATGGGGTTCCAAGATGGCGGTAGCAGTGGACCGGCCGTTCTTCGACGCGGTGGGTGGAGTGAGCCCCGACTATAGCCGCGACCTGAGCGATGGCGATGTTATCTGGCTGGTTCCCGAACTGCAGCGCAATGTCGATGGTTCATGGCAGTTGACTACCGGTCATTGGGAAGTCCTGACATTGGAGGCGACCGTGGACAAGCTGCTGGCAGCCGAAACGGTGCGTCGCGGTAAGTTTGAACAAGACCTTCGGATGAAGCTCGAACCACTATCGCAGGAAGAGGCATGACCAGAGTGTGGCAAGCGCGTGAAGCAAGGGCACGCTTCAGCGCCTTCCTCGAAGCGACCGTAAACGAAGGTCCGCAAATCGTGACCAAGCGTGGTGCTGAGACCGCTGTACTGTTGCCTATCGCTCAGTGGCGGGAAATGCAGAAATCGGAGAAGCCCAGCTTGAAGGAAGCGCTTCTTGCGCCCGAGCCGCAGACCGAAACGCTTACCCCGAACCGGCGACCTCGTTCATGAACTTCGCCAGCCGCACGTCCAGTTCCGTCACGCCGCCGGCGCTGTGGGTGGCGAGGGTGACTTCGACGCGGTTGTAGACGTTGAACCATTCCGGGTGGTGGTCCATGCGTTCGGCGGCGAGCGCTGAGCGCGTCATGAAGGCGAAGGCGGCGGTGAAGTCCTCGAACCCGAAGCTGCGCCGGATGGCGTCCCGGCCCTCGACCTCGCTCCAGCCTTCAAGCGACGCCAGCGCCTCGCGGCGCTCGCTACCGGTGAGCTTTTCGGCCATGATCCGCGCCTCCGAAACCGTGTGCCCTCTGCCGTCCGACGATGCCTGAGAGAACCGCGCCTGTCCATCCGCCGAGCCTCGACGAGCTGGCCGCCTGGGCCGAGGCCGCCTATGCGGAGCTGCCCGCATCGTTCCGGCGGCTGACGGCCGACATCGTCTTCCGGGTGGACGAGTTCCCGGACGAGGAGACCGAGCGCGAGATGGAGCTGGAGAGCCCGTTCGACCTGCTGGGCCTTTATCGCGGCGTCTCGATCGACCAGAAGAGCGTGTCGGCGGGCGCGGACGATGTGGACTATGTGTTCCTCTACCGCCGCCCGATCCTCGACTACTGGTGCGAGACGGGGGAGGACCTGAAACATATCGTGCGCCATGTGCTGGTCCACGAGATCGGCCACCATTTCGGCCTCTCCGACGAGGACATGGAGGCCATCGAGGCGCGGGCCTGACCGAGGCGCGGGACAAACAACCGGGGACACCATGAGCAACAAGGCCGCCGTCATCCACGAAAAGGGCACACCCGACGTTTTCCGCTGGGAGGACTGGCCGGTGGGCGAGCCGGGGCCGGGCGAGGCGCTGATCCGGCACGGCGCCATCGGGGTGAACTATATCGACACCTACAACCGGCGCGGCATGCCGCATCCCTGGCCGGTGCCGCCGCTGCCCATGGTGCTGGGCATCGAGGGCGCGGGGACCGTGGAGGCGATAGGCGAGGGTGTCACCGAATGCGCGGTCGGCGACCGGGTCTCATACGCCAGCCCGCCGCACGGCGCCTATGCGCAACGCCGCACGATGCCGGCGAGGCGGCTGGTGAAGCTGCCGGACAATATCTCCGACGAAGACGCCGCCGGCATGACGCTCAAGGGCCTGACCGCGCAATATCTGCTTCGCCGGACCTACCGGGTGCAGCCGGGCGACCCGGTGCTGGTCCATGCGGCGGCCGGCGGCATGGGGCTGATCCTCTGCCGGTGGGCGAAGCATCTGGGCGCGACCGTGATCGGCACGGTCTCGACCGACGAGAAGGCGGAACTCGCCAGGGCCCACGGCGCCGACCATGTCGCCGTCTATTCGCGCGAGGATTTCGTGCCGCTGGTGATGGAGGTGACGGAAGGCAGAGGCTGCCCGGTGGTCTATGAGAGCATCGGCAAGGACACGTTCACCCGCTCGCTCGACTGCCTGCGCCCGCTCGGCATCATGGCGAGCTACGGCCATGCCTCGGGCGCGCCGGACCCGGTCGATGTTGTGGAACTGGGCGCGCGCGGCTCGCTGTTCGTCACCCGCCCGGCGATCATGCACTACATGGAGGAGCGCGAGGACCTTGTGGCTTCGGCGAAGGAGCTGTTCGACGTCATGTCGTCGGGGGCTGTGCCGGCGACCGTCCGCAGCCGCTATCCGCTGCGCGAGGCCGCCGAAGTCCACCGCGCCCTGGAAGAGCGGCGCACCACGGGTTCGATTGTGCTTCTGCCGTTTGCGTGAGGGATCCCGCGCCTCTCGACCTGCCGGATTCACCCATCTGTCCGCGGCGGTTTCGCCTCGTATGACACCCGTCCGCCGCCGGCCCTGCGGTCCCTCATTCCGGGCAGGCGCGAAGCGGTGTATCGAAAGCCCGTAATTATCCTGCTGATTCAATGGATTGTGAGAAAGTTGTCCGATACTGTCTTTTTTTGTTCCAGAAATGGATTGACTTCCAGAGGAATAGTGTAGAATAGGCATGAGAGAGGTGGCTTCCGGGGCTGCCTTTCCGCTTTTCTGCAGAAAGCGTGGCTGGGGGCCGCAAAACCCCCGGCGTGAGCAGGCGGGAGAAGTGCGCCCTCTGCCCGGCCTGCCGCTCTGCGCGCGGGCGCGCGCGCAAACGCGCCGCCGCGATACGCCCGCCCGCCCGCGCACGCAGGCCCGCCCGTATTACGTGCGAAACAGGGACCCCTCGTCCCGCCCTTTGCCCCGAAGGAGGCATGGATGACTACGACCGAACCCGCCCCCACCGGTGGTGGCGCTGCTGGAGCCCTCGCGCGCGGGCGCACACGCGCGCTGCCGCGAAACGCGCGCGCATTATGCGCGGGAGAGGGACGCGCCTCCGGAAAACGACGCGCCTCCGGAAAACGAGGCGTCCGGGACCATGGACCGACAAGGAGGCTGCGATGCCTTGCGAGCGACCGCCGGCCCGGCGCAAACGGCCGGGGCGGAGGCCGGCCTCATGACAAAACATGACATCTCATGACATATCCTGACACTTCGAGCGCCAGGCTAACTGGTGTGGGGGTAGCGGGTGAAAGTCCTGCGGAACGAAGGAGTAGCCGACCGCGTTTCCACCGCGAGCCGTGCGTTACCGGTCGTGAGGCCGGTGACGAAGCGT